>CAVRZU010000121.1:0-39722 GCA_963725365.1 uncultured delta proteobacterium
GAAGGATAATAAGATGACTGAATCTAAGAGAAAACTCTCGAACCCGTGGCTTTAGCAGTGATGGTGCTTCTGTACGAGCGCCCGATGCACCCCTATGAGATGGCGGCGACACTGCGTAAGAGGAAAAAGGAAGAAAGCATAAAGCTACCGTTACGGCTCGCTCTACACAGTGATTGAACTCCTTGTGCGAAAGGATTCATTTCGGCAAAAACGACTTCTCGTGAAGGGAACCGTCCCGAACGGACAATCTACGAGATCACGCTGGCCGGGGAAGGCGAGATTCGGGATTGGATGCGCGAAATTCTCAGCACTCCGGTCAAAGAGTACCCGCTATTTGAAGCGGGACTTTCGCTCCTTCCGGCTCTACCTCCTGATGAAGCATCCGATGTTCTTGAAACCCGCGTCGAGTTCCTGAAAAAAGACATTGAGCAGGTCAAGGACGGTCTTCACCAGGCGAAGGAGATGGGGCTTGCGCCGCTTTTTTCCATTGAATCGGAATACCGGCTTGCCGGTTTGGAAATGGAAAAAACCTTCGTGGAAAACCTGATCGTAAAAATCCGGGAAGACGGATGTGGTTACCTCGAAGAATGGAAAAAGTGGCACGAAGAGAAAATCCCAAAAAAGAAAAACGAAGAGTAAGGAGGAAGTTCAAATGTTTTTGTCTGAAGCAAAGCCGTACAAGGGAATCGGAATGGAAGGCGGGATAGCGGCTTGGTACGCGAAGATCACGCTCAAGGACATGGCGGAATTTCAAAAACTTGCAGATCGCCTTTCCAGGGAAACTCCTGAGAACAGCCGTATTCTGGAAGTTGCTCCCGGTCCGGGTTATCTCTCGATTGAACTCGCCAAGCGCAGCCGATACGAAATCGTTGGTCTGGACATCAGCAAATCTTTTGTCCGGATCGCCAGGGAAAATGCGCGAAAGGAATCAGTCAACGTAGACTTCCAGCATGGGAATGCTTCGG
Organism: uncultured delta proteobacterium; assembly: GCA_963725365.1. Classification (GTDB taxonomy): domain Bacteria; phylum Desulfobacterota; class Syntrophobacteria; order Syntrophobacterales; family Syntrophobacteraceae; genus SbD1. The sequence continues at coordinate 966 of CAVRZU010000121.1, forward strand.
CGATGCTCTTTGGCGACAACTCGTTCGATCTTGTCGTGTGCAGGGCGGCTTTTAAAAATTTCACCCAGCCGGTTGAAGCCCTCGATGAGATGTTTAGAGTGCTTAAACCCGGTGGGCGCGCAATCGTTATGGATCTTAGAAAAGATGTTTCTTCCGAAGAAATTGCAGCCTACGCCGAGAAGTTAGAAATGGGTTGGCTTAATTCGATTCTCACCAAACTTATCTTCCGCTTCATGCTCATCCCGCGTGCCTATACGACTGATCAGTTCAGAAAGATGGCAACAAGTTCAAAGTTCGAGAAGTGCAAAATTACCGGACTCCGACCGGTTGCGAAGTTGTCCTCCAAAAGTGAAGAGCATGCCGGCTAACGCAAGGCAAAAGTAAAAAGTAAAAAGGCAAAAGTTAAGAAATAAACCTTTAGAAAAGCGGAGCGACTGGCCCGCCTTTTCATGTTTTCCGGGTGTCCCGGGGGGGATGAGGAACTGTTTTATTGTTATTTTTCGGAACGCCGCCGTGGAAGGCGGAGCTACCAGTGTTTTTAGAAGCTTTTTCCGACGACTGACGACTGACCACTGACGACTGGCCACTATCCACCAGCCGCTGTTTTTACTCGATAAGTATACTCCACGTTGAGCGAAGCAACGTCGAATTCGCTTTCCACAAGCCCGCGCAGCAAATAGGGATGGCTCATGTCGAGGTCCTGGCAAAATCGTCTGAATGGTTTCGGGAAAAAGACCGTTTCAAGAGTCCCGTTTCATCTTCGAAGGTAAAAAATTCCATTTCTTCGCCTTCCCTGGTCAAGACTTCCTTGCGCGTGATGGGCCAACCCTTCATCTGGATTTTTTTCCCCACGTGAGCGGCCATTTCGGACGCCGGTACGAGCGATTTTCGTAGAGGGCGGAAAAAAGGCTCAGCCAGTTCAAGTGGATGGATCGAAAGAAGAAATCCCAGGGTTTCCAATTCGTGCGCCCATTTGCGCTCGCTGGAAAAATCCGGCAGTGCGGGGGCAGTGGGACCGCCTGCCTGGATCTCCGCTGCCTCCGGCGGCGGTAAAAAAGGGGCGGTGGGACCGCCGTCCGGGTTCGCCGCTGCCTTCGACGGCGGTAAAAAAATCCCCCCCGGCCCCCCTTTAGGAAAGGGGGGAGTTTGCGGAACCGCTTCCGATGTTTCTTTGAAGGGCAGGGGGGGTGAAAAAATCGCACGCGGTTTTTGGGGGAAGAGCAGGGGAGATTGGGGTTCGTGCAATAGTTGCTGTCTGTAGTTCTTGCCGCCGCCGGAGGCTGCGGCGAATCTGGCTGGTGGTCCCACCGCCTTGTTCTTGCCGCCGCCGGAGGCAGCGGCAATCCTGGCCGGCGGTCCCACCGCCCCGCCGGAGGCAGCGGCGAACCTGGCTGGCGGTCCCACCGCCGCTTCTATGAACCAGAGCATTTGAGGGTGGTTCAAGTCTCCGGAAATGGAATCGAGTGTCCCGCTTTTGACCAGTATGGAGGCATCCTGGCGCGATATGCCGCCTTGTCTCTCAATCGATCCAAAAATTGCTCCAGCTGATGAAAAGTGATCCGCCACGGTTTCTTTCTTCGATGATGGCTTCCATGGCGCTTTTCTTTATTGCCTTAAGCTGTTGGAAAGCCGGTTCTTATTGTTTTCCCCATGCCGGTGTAAGGGCAGCCGGCTTTCGTTTATATCCGGTCCCAGCACCTCCAGCCCCATGCGCCGGGATTCCGAAATGTAGGCGAAGGTGCTGTAGTAGCCGCCCCCGTTAGAGATGACCGCCGCCATGAATTCGGCTGGATGATGCGCTTTAAGATAGGCGGACTTAAAGCTCACCAGGGCATAGGAAGCCGAGTGCGGTTTGCAAAAAGAATAGCCGGCAAAAGAGGTGCACATGTCCCAGACTTTTTCAACCACCTCGGGGGAAATCCCGTTTCGAGCGCATCCCTGCTCAAAGCGCGTCCTGTAGTCCAGAAGCTTCTCCGGGCTTTTCCTGCTTATCACTTTTCTCAAGCTGTCCGCCTCGCCCCATGAAAAGCCGGCCAGCGCCATCGCCGCCTGCACCACATCTTCCTGGTAGACCAGTATCCCGTAATTTTCGGCAAGGATCTTAGCGAGGCATGGATGGAGCGGTTCGTAGGGCTCCCCATGAAGCCGGCTCAGGTATTGCCGGATAAACCGGTTTGCGGCCGGGCGGATGATTGACGAATGGATTACTGCGTGCTCGAAATCCCCCGTTGCCGCCTTTGCCTGGAGGAGCCGCATGGCCGGGGATTCAAGATAGAAGACGCCCATCGTGTCGCCACGGCTGATGATTTCCCGGGTTTGCGGGTCGTCAACCGGGTTGAAGCTCGCATAGTCGATGCTCTTTGCCGTATTTTCCCGAACCGCTTTGATGGTGTCTCGGATCACGGCAAGCGAACGGTTGCCCAGAAGATCTATTTTGACCAGCCCCGCCTTTTCGGCCTGGTCTTTTTCCCACTGGATGATGCGCATCCCTTTTGCGCTTATCTGGACCGGCACATACCGGGAAACCCGGTCCGGAACCAGCACCACTCCGCCGCAGTGCGTCCCGATATTCCGAGGTATTGACTCAAGGCGCGAAGCAAGGCCGATGATTTCCGGCCAGGGAGGATCCAGGGGAAAATTGTGGAACCCGGGGTGGGATTTTATATGTTCCCCTATCCCCTGCGGGCCCCAGTAGCTCATCCTGCGCGTTACCTCCTTTATTTCGGAGGCCGGAACACCGTATACTTTCGCTACTTCCCGCACCGAGGCCCTGGCCCGGAAACCGACGTGGTTGCTGACCATAGCCATCCTTTGGGTTCCATAATGAGTCATTATTTCTTCGAAAAGCCCATCGCGTTCGTCCCATGGAAAATCAACGTCTATGTCCGGGAGATCCTTTCGTTCCGGATTTAAAAACCGGCTGAACAAGAGATTGTGCCTTATGGGATCGACGTGCGATATTCCCAAAAGATAGCTGACCAGGCTTGCGGCCCCGCTGCCCCGGCCGCAGTGGATCGGACGGCGGCGCACGATATCGGCCACTACCAGGAAGTAATCCACAAAACCTTTGGAGCGTATAAGATCGAGTTCTTCGGCGAGCCGGTCTTCGATCGTGCTTGGAAGTCTTTGCATAGCGCCGGCCAATTCCCCTGCGGCACTCGGAGGCAAGCAGAGCGAAGTGGTCCTCGTTTTTATCGAGGTAATGAGGAAAAACAGTCTGAAAACGGTCCCGGGCGGTATGGCATCCCATGCCGATTTTTGCCGTATTTGCCAGCGCTTCCGGACAGTTGGGGAAGTGCAGGGCCATCTCGCGGGCCGACTTCAGCCTCCGGCCCGGCTTTACTGTCTCCCCGGGCGCAAGAGGGCCCAGGGTCTTGTTTAAATCTATGGCCCGAAGGAGCCTGTGAAGCGGATAGTCCTCTTCCCGGACAAAATGGACCGCGTTTGTGGCCACCGGCGCAATGCCGATCTCCTTCGCCGTATGGATGAGCTTCCGGTCCGATGGGCCGGGCACTATCTCAAAAAAGCATTCCAACCGGTTGCGCAATGCTTGCAGCAGTTCCGGATCGGCGCTTAGCAGTACAAGATCGGAGCTTTTTCCCGGAAGACTTCCAGTGAAAAGCGAGAAGGCATCCTCTGTGTGACGGCGGGTGATTATCTCCGAGAGGATTTCGTAGCCCATGGCTGTTTCTGCAAGGATCACAGCACTTGTTTGCGGGGTTTTCACTTCGACCCCGACTATTGGTTCGATCCCGGCTGCCGCCGCAGCTTCCAGGAAATTGATAAGGCCGTAGAAGCCGTTTGTATCGGTCAGGGCAAGATGGGTAAAACCAGCCCTTTTTGCCTCCCTGCACAGGACCTCGGGCGAACTTACCCCCTGCATCATGGAATAGAAGGAATGGACATGGAGGTGGATAAAAGTCAATATACACTATTCATATTTTAAAATGCCCCATACAATTATCTCTTTCCCGAATTTGATCCGGATCGAATCCAGGACCTTCTGAAGGTTGTCGCTCTTTTGACGATCTTTTGTTTTCCCACGTGAAAAGCGGAAGCTGAGACAAAGGGCATCACCAGGTCCGAAAATTCAAGCACCAGCCTGCGTACGGCTACGCGCCTGCGGAAAAGCTTGTAAAAAACCGGCAGAACCGACCGAAAAAGAAGCCGGTCGGACTGGACGGACGCCGGAAAAAATCCGCTTCCGGGCATCAACCGACTTCCCGTCCGCATACCGAATCTCCAGCCTGAAGCTTCCCGGACAGCGATTTTGACGGCGCAGGTTCCATCCACCCTCTTCAACCTGCTGGAACAAAGCCGATTCGAGCCGTCCCGGATCGATTTCATCACGGTCCAGGATCTTTGCAATGGATATCCGCGGGACCTGCCGAGTGGGCAGTACGGGGGCAAGATCCATTCCCTTTGCGATTTTAAGGAGACGTCGGCATTCCTGCCGAAAACCGCCGCAAGCATATCGAGGGGGAAGGAAGCAAGTTGGCCGATTATCACAATGTTGAAGCCGGCCAGCCTCGAAGTGGTAACCTCGCCTGCGCCGGGAAGAAAATCCACGGGCAGAGGCGAAAGAAACGATTCTTCATTGCCGGGGAAGATAAAACTCAGGTCTCCAGGGCCAATGCAATTTGCGGCCACCTGGCTTACCAGTTTATTTGAAGCAAGCCCGATCCGCGCCCGAAGTCCCATTTTTATAGAGAGGTCCTTTTCCATCCGGCAGGCCAGGTCCGGTCCAGGTCCCCACAGGCGGTGGGTCCCGGTGACATCTATGAAGTAACTTCCCGGGCAGCTCCCTTCGACAAGCGGCGAAAAAAACCCGAATTCCCGGACGATCTCCAGGTGTTTTTCCCGGTAATGACAGACATCGGAGGGTATTACATGAATCCGGCGGCACAGGCGGCGCGCCCGGCAAAGAGCCATGCCTTCACGGATTCCCTCTTTTCTGGCATTGCTGTTTACACCCTGGATAACGGACCTCTCGGCTGTTTGCGCCAAAACAAACGGGCGCCTTTTCAATTCCGGCCGCCTCAGTTCCTCGATTGCCGTATTAAAATCAGGAATTCTCAGATGTACGATATTCCTATTCATGACTATTCATTCCCGTTTCTCGAATTTCCGGTGCAGGCTCCTTGCAGCGGATAAAGTCGATGTGGAGATCGTTTCGCCCGGTGAACGGCTGCAAGGTGCTTTAAGGCAAATATAGGTGAATATAAGGTGAAAGTAAAGGCCCAAACAGCGAGAACGCAAAGCGCGAAGCAGGAGAGCAGACCGGGGTTTCTTCCCGCTTCCCGCTCCTTGCTCCTTCCTTCTCGCTTCCTCAGCATAATGCGTTTTTAACGGACATTTTTTCAAATAAAGCTGTTTTTAATTGACATAATTGGAGAGTCAAACTAAATCCTTCTAAAACCGGAAAAGGAGATGGAAACAAGTTACGAGTCGCGGGTGGCGTCGTTTTTCAACCCGCCGCACCAGCAATCCGCACGGGGAGATCGAGTCTTTAGCTCGGTCTCAAACAGCCTGTTTGGAAAAAGGAAAAAGGAGGAATTAAAACCAATGATGAAACATTATTTAACAGTTTTGCTCCTGTTCATTTGTGTGCCGGCCTATGCCGAGGAGCCTTCAACGCCGGTGAGCCAGGCCCAATATGCCGCTCCTGCGCAGCCCTCCAATCTCACCCTCTTCTAATTTTTTCACTGAGGGATGGGGCGAGCAATGGACCCATCGCGAAACACCGGGAGGGGCCCCGGACATGGCGCTCTTGCACGTGCAAACCAATTTTCTGGAGCGCGAATTCCGGTTTGATACTTACAGCCAACAGAATCTGAGCAGCGACTCGAACAAGAGTGTCCAATTTATGGATGCGCTGATTGCCTATGGTTTGGACCGCAGGTTCATGCTGGAAGTGGTCGGCAACTATAATGGAAGGACGCGGCACCCGGAATGTCAGTAGTGACGGAGGCTCCGGCGCATTAGTGGGCCGCTTGCAGTTGGTGGACATTCCAGGGTATTCGTACGCCTTTAACTTCCGTGTCACATCTCCCAATGAAAGCATTGTCCCGTCAGGAACCGCAAATAATAAGGACACCACACTGTTTCCCGCCCTGGCAGGATGGCAGGATTTGACCTGCTGCGGGTTGAAACGCGTTGGACTTTACTACAGCATTGGGGAGGAGATATATGATGGACCTACCAATGCGGGTCAGAAGCACAGAGACCTCGTGTATGATCTTTCATTGGCCAAAACATGGACTGAGCCGAACGTGCAGTGCTTTGGGAATTTCACTACTTTTGTCGAGTTCTATAACACCACGAATCTCGATGGTATTGAAACTGGTGATAACGCCGCCAATGTGACTCCGGGTTTCCGCGTCACCCTTTTTCCCGAAAAACATCCTGATGTTCGGGGTTGATTTGCCTCTAAGCAGTCCCCATGATTTTAATGAGACCTACAGGCTAACATACATTATTAATTTTTAGAGCGCAGTTTTGCCACCTTTGCTGGTTGGTCACCGAAGAATTGCGCGATGTCAGGCGGGTGGGGGGAAGTAATGCGATTGGCTTAACCACGATACCCCCGCCCTTCCTGGCAGACTATCCCCTCCGATGCAACACCGTAGCGCTTCCGTTGGGCTGCGCCTTGTTTTTTCCTGTTGCTCAAGTCTTAACTTAGGCCGGGACCGTCTTTCCTCCTTATTTCTCCCTCCAGTATTCGGGGCTCCATTGCAAAGTCGTCACCCTCGTTTCATATGTTTTTGAAGATTTTTGAGAGTAGCACTGAAGAAAAAGAATTCTTCTGCCGATTTATATCCCAGAACGGGCACAAACCTTATCGGATGGGTAATCACCCGGGCATTGGGAGTACTTGACCTGAAGTCCGGTTGTAAAAAGCAATTCATATCGAACTTTAAAGTGAAGGAGAAGGATTTTTTATGAAAGAGCAGCCAGGGAACTCGGGAGCGGAGAGGGAAGGAAAGTATCTCACTTTTTCTTTGGGCGATGAAGAGTACGGGATCGGCATTTTAAAGGTCAAGGAAATAATCGGGATGATGCGGATTACGCCGGTGCCGCAGGCGCCTGAATTCGTTAAAGGGGTGATAAATCTCAGGGGTAAGGTGATCCCGGTCATAGACCTGCGGCTAAGGTTCGGCATGGAGGAGATCGGCTATACCGAGCGCACATGCATAATAGTGGTCGAAATCGACGGTTCGGGCGCAAAAATGCACATAGGCGTGGTGGTGGATTCGGTTTCTGAGGTACTGAATATTAAAGGCGCCGATATCGAGGACACACCGAGTTTCGGGACCGCTCTGGAGACCGACTACATCCTCGGGATGGCCAAAACGGGCGCAGGCGTGAAGATACTGCTCGATATCGACCGCGTTCTGAGCCACAGCGAAATGAGTTTTCTTGACAAAGTGGCCTGATGAACGGAGAACAGGTGGAAAAGGTAGTCTAATGGAAAACAATATGCCGGATCGTCTGTTTAAGCAGTTCAGCCTTCTTGTTTACGAGCAGTGCGGCATAAATTTGCACGAAGGCAAAAAAGCGCTCTTGCAGTCCAGGCTCAACAAGCGGATGCGACTGACCGGGATCGATTCATATGAAAAATATTTTCAAATCATAACCTCCGGGGCGAATCCCGGCGAATTCGTCAATTTTCTCGATTCCATCTCGACAAACCTCACCTATTTTTTTCGAGAGTCCCAGCATTTTGATTTTCTGGATCAGGTTGCCCTGCCTGAACTGATCGCGAAAAAGCTAAAAGACAGGGATTTCAGGATCAGGATATGGAGCGCGGGGTGTTCGACAGGTGAGGAACCATACAGCCTGGCGATGTGTGTGCTGGCGCACCTGCCGGAAGTCGCGAGATGGGATTTCCGGATACTGGCGACCGACATATCGACACGCGTGCTGGAGACGGCAATCGCGGGATTTACTCCGAGGAGAAGATACAAAAAGTTCCGCCTGCGCTCCGGCAGACGAATTTTCAAAAGATAGAGCAACAAAAATGGGAAACCGGACTTCCAGATAGCTCCTCATATCAAACGGACCGTCACTTTTCACCGGCTGAACTTCAAAGAATCTTATCCTTTTAAAGGACCGTTTGATTTCATTTTCTGTCGAAACGTAATGATCTATTTCGACAAGAAGACGCAGGAGGAACTTGTCAACAGGATAGCGGGATTTCTCAGCCCCGGGGGTTATTTTTTTGTCGGCCACTCCGAGAGCCTGACGGGACTGGTGCATAAGCTGTCTTATGTGAGGCCGGCTATATACCGTAATTAGACAGGGTGCTTAAGCAGGATTGCTTGATGGAATGCCGGGCGTCATTTAGTAGGAAGAAAGTCTCAAACGAGAAGAATAATCGGAGTGGCGGATATGGCGGTCAGCGACTCGCCGGAGGAGCTTCTGGTCACATATTCTCTTGGTTCCTGCATTGCTGTAATAATTTTCGATCCGCTGGCAAGCGTGGGTGGAATGCTTCATTACATGCTTCCGGAGTCTTCGCTGGATCCGGAAAAGGCGAGGAAGAACCCATGTATGTTTGCGGATACGGGGATTACGCAACTTTTTAAGAGCAGCTACTATGGGGGCCAAAAAAGAGCACTCGGTGGTGAAAACAGTCGGGGGCGCACAAATTCTCGACCCAAAAGGTGTTTTCAATATTGGCAAGAGAAACTATCTGGCGATGCGCAAGATTTTTTGGAAAAACAACGTGGCGATCGCCGCTGAGCACGTAGGGGGAGAAATCAACCGCACTGTGCGGCTTGGAGATGGATTCCGGCAGAGTAATTGTGAAGATGGGGACATGGAGCTGGAGAATAGAAATCTGAGGCGGTGGGACCGCCGGTCGAGTGATCACCGCAGACCTCCGGCGGCGGCAAGAAAAAGGCCGTGGGACCGCAGGCCGGGATCGCGACTCAAACCTGCTGCGGCGGCAGGGCGAGAACTTGTGGAAGCTGATCCGGCAAAAACGCCGGCAAAATGATGCACATAGTGCGAGGGGCGCCATGTCCTACAACGTTCTAATAGTGGATGATTCCAGATCGATGCGGAAGGTCATCTGGAAAATTCTTCAACTGTCAGGGTTTGATCTCGGAGAGTGCCTGGAAGCTTCAAACGGCCAGGAAGCTTTGGACATTCTGGAGGGCAAGTGGATCGACCTGATTTTGGCCGACGTTAATATGCCTGTAATGGACGGCGTCGGGTTTATCCGATCCCTTAGGGAAAGGATATCTGCAGGGACACTCCGGTGGTCTTTATTACAACGCGAAGCAAACGAAGACAGGCTCAATCAATTGATGGATCTCGGCGCCAGCGGTTACATCCGCAAGCCCTTCCGACCGGAAGAAATGGGGCTTTTCTGAGTCGCATCATGGGGGAGACAGATGGTTTTAGAATGGGAACCAGTGTTGAAGGATGTGATTTCTGAAGATCCTGGAGACCATGTTTTTTGCGATGGTGGAATTCCAGGATTGCGGACGGGGAGACCGGCGTTTCGACTATGAATCGGAAATCGAGCTTCAGAATCACGAGGGGCGTATCGCCATTTCCCTGCAACTAAGTGAAGAATTCGCCCGGATGATAACCGCCGGCTTTCTCGGCATCGAAGAAAACCAGGTTAAAGATGAGGACCTCCAGGACAGCATGAAGGAACTGGTGAACATGATCGGAGGCGGATATCACGCCCGAATCAATGATGCGGCCTGGCAATTGGGAATACCCAGGGTCTGGAAGACCGGGCCCGAATCGACGCGCAGGGCTCAAGCCGCTGTCCGGCTTGATTTCAGCTTTTTTGAAGAACCGGCCGGCTCCGCCGTTCTCAGTTATCTGCCCGGTTGAGTTCAGGGTCGTGAAATTATTCAAATTAATCTAGTCAGGCAATGAAAATGAAGCAGATAAAAGTACTCATAGTTGATGATTCGGCCATTGTGAGAAAGATCTTCTCGCAGGAACTGTCAAAACATCCCGATATTTTGGTTATAGGTGTGGCGCCCGATCCATTTGTCGCCAGGGATAAGATCGTCAATCTAAAGCCTGACGTCATCACTCTGGACATCGAAATGCCGCGGATGGACGGGTTGAGCTTTCTGCGAAAGTTGATGAAGTATCATCCGTTACCGGCAATTATCGTGAGTTCACTGACCCCGGCCAACAGTGAAATGGCCCTGGAAGCGTTGGAATACGGGGCAGTCGAAGTGCTGGCCAAGCCGGGCGGATCATACTCGGTCGGCGATATGAGCGCACAGTTGGCTGAAAAAATCCGGGCGGCAGCCAGCGTGCGTATGGGTATGCCCCACGCCAACGGCGGAGCTTTCGCACAGAATAACGGTCCTAGGCCCAGCCTTGCCCTCAAGCAATTCAACTCATAAGGTAATCGCAATGGGCGCATCGACCGGGGGGACCGAAGCGCTGAAATCCGTTCTAATGGCGATGCCGGCTGAACATCTCCAGGGATCGTTATCGTTCAGCATATGCCCCCGCGCTTCACAACGACTTTTGCGAACAGGCTCAATGGCTTGTGCCGGATTGAAGTGCACGAGGCCAAAGACGGGGATGCGGTTCTGCCCGGGACTGCTCTGATTGCGCCTGGAAACTTTCATATGGTCCTCAAGCGCGTAGGCGGAACTTATTATGTCGAGGTAAAAAACGGCCCGCTGGTTTTCCACCAGCGTCCTTCGGTAGACGTGTTGTTCCTTTCGGTTGCCCGGTTTGCCGGGGCCAACGCGCTGGGCGTGATTATGACCGGCATGGGCAGGGATGGTGCTGCCGGGTTGCTCGAGATGAAAAAAGCGGGCGCATATACCATTGCTCAGGATGAATCGAGCTGCGTGGTGTTCGGGATGCCCAAAGAGGCGATCCGGTTGGGTGGGGTGGATAAAATCGTATCTTTGCCGGATATACCGCCAACTTTGATGAATTTTCTGAATTCGGGAAAAGGAGCTCTGGACTGCTCAGCAGCAACCGCAGGCAAGGTGAAAGAGATTTAAAGGAGGTGGCAATTCATGTCATATAAGAACCTTACAGTTCTTATAGTTGATGATTTCGTTACAATGCGGCGCATCGTAAGAAAGATTCTACGTGACCTGGATTTTGAAGACATTATCGAAGCGGAAGATGGGACGGCAGCCCTCGAAGTCCTTAAAAGGACAAAAGTAGACCTGATCGTCTCAGATTGGAACATGCCGAAGATGACCGGTCTGGAACTGCTCAAAGAGGTCCGGGCGAACGATAAAATAAAAGATACTCCTTTTTTGATGGTCACTGCGGAAGCTCAGAAAGAAAACATAGTGGAAGCGGTCAAGGCGAGGGTCAGCAACTACATAGTTAAGCCTTTCACCGCCGCGACACTCGAAGAGAAGCTGGCCAAGATCGTGCCGCGGTAAGGTTTTGCACGATTTATTGCCGATGAAATTCATCTGTTTGATTCTGGATTTGGGTCTATATTAATGGAAAAAATATTTAACCAGCTTGCCAATGGGGTAATTAACGGTCCTGATGATCTGATGGGAATCGGGGAGTGCCTTAACCTTCTCGACGATCTCGAAAGGCAGATTGAGCCGGGCGGACCACTGACTGCAATTATCGAAAGAGCCCGGCTGATCTTCAAGGGCCTTATTCTGGAGGAATCCCCGGATCAGAACGCCGATTGGCTCGAGGTCCAAAAGCTGCTCGGTTCCTTTGACCGTGTCCATAATTTAGGAGATAACGGCTTCGGACACAATGATTCGAACGGAGCCGAGGCCGAAGCCGTGTCAAAATCGCAAGAGGACGGCGAGGATTATTTTGCTTCGATGGCCATCGATTCAGGCAACGATTCTGAGCCAGGTGAAACTGAATCAAGTGAGTCTGAGCCAGGTGAGCCGGTCGTAGATCTGGAAAGCCTTTTTGAGGAAGAATCAGAGCCCGAAGCAGACGATATGCAAGACCCGGAGCTTCTCAAAGACTTTATCGAGGAAGCCAAGGAACATCTTTCGTCGATAGAGATGAACATGCTCGGGCTTGAGACCAACCCGGGGGATACCGAGGCGATAAACGCGGTATTCAGGCCCTTTCATAGTGTAAAAGGCGTCGCCGGTTTTCTGAATTTGCAGGAAATCCATCACCTGAGCCACGAGGTCGAGAACCTGCTGGATTCGGCAAGATCGGGCAAGTTACTGATAACCGATTCGGTGATCGATCTGGTGCTGGCGGCTACCGATATTCTCAAGGGTTTGCTCGATGAACTGGAAAAAGGCGAGGGCGGACGCAAACAGGATTCGCCGCTGGTGGCGAACTTTCTGGTAAAGGTCAAAAACTTTAACGGTGATCCAACTGATGGCCCCGGGATCCCGGTTAGAAAAGTTGGAGAGATTCTAGTCGAGCACGGAGTCATCGAGAACGAAACAATCCAGGACATTGCCCGCAAGGGTGAAGCGGAAGGACGGAAGTTCGGTGAGGCGGCCATAGATGAGGGAGTGGCGAGCACAAGAGAAGTATCGAAGGCTTTGCGCGAGCAGCGCCATTCGATTGAAAATTCCGCATCAGTAAGGATAGACACGCGAAAGCTCGACAACCTTGTAGACATGGTGGGAGAACTGGTCATTGCTCAGTCAATGGTGTTGCAGAATGAGGACATTCTGGAAATAAAAGACCAGAAACTCCAGAAGGATTGTGTTCAACTAAACAGGATCACCGCCGAAATCCAGCGTATCAGTATGTCGATGCGCATGGTCCCCATTAAGAATACCTTCCAGAAGATGATCAGGCTGGTCCGCGACCTTGCCAAGAAATCAGGAAAAGAAGTTTCGCTGGAAATGAAGGGAGAGGAGACCGAGATCGACCGAAACATGGTGGAAGAGATTTATGAGCCCCTGGTGCACATGATCAGAAATTCCGTTGACCATGGAATCGAAATACCGAAGGAACGTGTTGCAGCCGGCAAAGAGCCAACGGGAACGATAATTATTTCGGCCGAACAAAAGGGCGGTAACATAGTAATTGACATAGAAGACGATGGGCAGGGCCTGGACGTCAAAAGGATACGCGAAAAGGCCATTGATCGCGGGATAATCAGCTCCTCCGATCAACCTGATGAAAAAGCGATCTTCGATATGATATTCCATCCTGGATTTTCGACTAGAGACAAGGTGACCGAAGTGTCAGGGCGAGGCGTTGGCATGGACGTCGTACAAGAAGTGCGTTGAACGACTCCGCGGCAAAATTGAAATCTCGAGCCAATTCGGTAAGGGATCGGCCTTTCACATGAAATTGCCTCTCACCATGGCCATCATCGACGGGATGATCATACAGATCGGTGCCGAACGATATATCGTTCCGACAATTGCCCTCAAGGAGGCCCTCAAGTTGTCCCGGGAAGCGTACTTTACCGTTCAAGGGAAGGGAGAATTGGTAAAGGTGCGCGATACCCTTATGCCGCTTATCCGTCTGCACGATTATTTCGATGAAGAACCAAAGCACCGTAACCCCTGGGAGGCATTGCTGCTCGTCGTAACCGAGGGCCAGAATTCATATTGTCTGCTTGCCGATGAAATTGTGGGCAGGCAGGAGGTGGTGATAAAGAGTCTTGGCGGGCTGTTCAGGCAATTGCCGGGAATTTCCGGAGGGGCGATACTGGGAGATGGTAAGATCGCTTTGATAATTGATGTCAAAGGCATAATCAGCCTTTACGAGGAAAGTTCAAGATGATCTCTATAGAATCGCAGGACTGGGATGAGCTGCTCAAGCTGCTCAAAGATACAGAAGGAAGTCTGGCTGCTTTGAGTGTGGGAGATGGCGAAAAGGAGATTGAAAGGTCTCGACAGTCGCTTGTAGCATTTCATACCACAGCGTCTATGTTTGGTTTTGAAGGTTTGGAGAAGGCCGGAGTCGAACTGGAAAAATTTCTGACCGGCAAGGTATCTGCGGGCAGCGTGGATTCTATTGCCGCATTGGAATTCGCAATAAGTTCGGTTATTGACCAAATGAACTCTTTTTCCAACGGAAATGGCAGCAGTCCCGAAATTGATTTGAACGAAATACTTGAAATATTGAATCCGCCTGATATGGCTGCATCAGCACTCGAGGGAAATGAATTATCTCCCGAGCCTGTTGAAACCATCGCTCAAACAGGTCTTGGATCTGTCGATGAAGACTCTGCGCTGGAACTTGACTTTACCAACTTCACCGAACTGGTAAAGGAATGGGGTGGAGAATTGGCCGTGTTCCCCGAGGCAGACTCGGGCGCTGAATTCTGCCTCACCTTCAAAGGGCCGGCCGGTTCACTGAAAAAACTCGAAAAACTCTTCTTCGCAGACGAATCCAAGGGTTCGGTATCCAGAACCCCGGCGGAAGAGGCCGCAATCAATAATATAGTCGCAAACGGCACTGAGTTCATGAAAGCATTTTCGAGCGGCGATCTGGACACCGCGCAGAAAATACTGCTGAAGCTTTCAGACCAGCAGCCCTACTCCTCGGGACTTTATAAACAAATTGGAGGCATGGCCAGGGGACTGCACGATTCGATACGTGGGTTTCTTAACACACTCGATCCGTCCCTCAATGAGATTGTCAAGGATAAGATACCCGACTCGGGAAACCGTCTCGAACACATTATGAAGATGACGGAGAAGGCGGCCATAACCACTCTGGATCACGTGGAGACCGTGCAGGAGCGGATTTCAAAAGAGGTGGAACAAATCTCGGCCCTGCGAGGCCTTATCGGAGGCCTGACGGCGATAGGTGATTCAGCCGGGGGAAACTCGAACAGGCCGTTCAAAGTCTTAACGACATTGAAACAATAATTGGCCAAAATCGCTCAGACCTGGATATAATCATGACTGCTCAGGACTATCAGGATTTGAGCGGCCAGATCCTTCTAAAAGTTACTCAACTCTTAAAGGATATTGAAGACAAGCTTGTCAACGTGATCCGAACGTTCGGGGTGAAGGCGGAGACTGCCAAACAAAGTGAAAAAGCCGAACTCTATGGTCCGGCGCACGCCGCTTGCGAAAACGCGGTGCACTCTCAAGACGAGGTCGATTCGATGCTGGCTGAATTTGGATTTTAGCCTGGCTGGCCGTCTTAGAGCGAGCAAATAGAGTCCAGCGTCACGCTGGAATGTCGGTCACGTGGGCTTAGCGTAGCGGAGCCGCGCAACCAAGAGGCATGTCTATTTTATAGACCAGAGTGATTTTTGGGGTCACGAACGGCGTGAAGATATACGTTTATTGGAGAAACAATAAAAAGCCGAGCCGAACCTTCACCCCGCTTCGCTCCCGGCTTGCACATGAAGATCCTGTAAGATGGTTCCTCTAATCATAGCCCTGTTGCGGCTCCTTCCATCAGATGCGAATTTCTTTGACTCCAAGTGATCTATTTACGAAAATGCTCCGCAAAAGATCGGTCGGATGAAATTGTCCGATCGATTCATAAACATATACGAGGAGTGGATCAGTAATGAGAATCAATATTTCCGAGGTGAAATTGACGGAAGAAGAAATACAAGCTGCGGTACAGGTCCTGCGATCCGGAAGCCTTCGTCAGAATGGGCAGTGCGAGGATTTCGAGAAGGAGTTTGCCCTCAAGGTTGGATCCCGTTATGCTCTCACATGTGCGAACGGCACTGCTTCCCTCCACTTAGCCTACATGTCTTTTCTGAAACCGGGCGACGAAGTTCTTGTTCCTTCTTTCACTTTCATGGCTACCGCTTCAGTTGTGGCAATAAGCGGAGGACGGCCCGTGTTTTGTGATATCGATCCGGATACGCTTCTGATCGACCTTGAAGACGCTGAAAAGCGCATCACTAAGCGCACCCGCGCAGTTTCGCCGGTCCATCTGTTTGGGAATCCTGTTCATATTGCTGCTGTAAATGACCTTGCCGGGCGCTACGGTCTGACTGTCGTATGGGACGCCGCACAAGCGCACGGCGCCGCCTGGAACCAACGAGACATAGGCTGCGCCGATGACTTTGTCTCCTATTCTTTCTATCCGTCCAAGAATATGTTCGTAGGTGAGGGGGGAATGGTATGCACCAACAATGAACGATACTACCAAACAATGAGAGTGATGCGCAGCCATGGCGAAACCGGCAAATATTACCACACTGTCCTCGGTCTCAATTACCGGATGACCGATGTCGAAGCCTCCATTGGGCGAAAACAGCTCCTGAGACTGGATGATATGCTGGCACAAAGGAGACGGAATGCCCGGCTCCTGACCGCCGGTTTGGCGGAGATCCCTGGTATAGAATCTCAAAAAGTGACGCCTGGAGGCGTCCATGCCTGGCATCAGTATTGCCTGAGGGTTAAGCCGGCAGAATTCGGCTGCAACCGCGACTTCCTGGCCGAGAGACTCAAGGAGAAGGGGATTGCCACCGGAGTGCACTATCCGAGAGGCTTGCATCAACAACCGGTCTTTGAAGAACTCTATGGACCTTTAAAGCTTCCCGTTACGGAAAAGATAAGTGAAGAGATCCTGGCCATTCCCGTACACCACGGTTTAACGCCCGATGAGGTGGAGGCCGTTGTGGAGTCGATCAAATCAATTTCCCTTTGTTGTAGGCCTTGATGTAGTTGAGGCAGAATCGGTCCCGGTTCACCAGCGCTTCGGCGGCAAATATGAGCGACTGCATCACGCTGTCGAGCGGGTCCATTATAACGGAGTCCAGTCCACTTACGATGCTCATGACGACATAGGCGCGGTTCAGATGGCGCCGCTGCGGCAGGCCAAATGATACATTGCTCAGCCCGGAGACAAAATGCAGGCCGGCATATTTCCCTCGCATTGATTCTATCAATGCGAGGGTGTCCAGCACTGCCTCCGGGCTCGTGGCCACCGACCGGACGAGGGGATCAAGATAAATCCTGTCAACCGCAATACCGGCATCCAAAAGTGAATCTACCAGCCTGGAAGCTACTTCTACGGCGTTGTTGCGACCCTTGGGGATGCCACGGTCGTCGAGACAAAGCGCAACCAATCCGGCATTATAGTGCTTTGCCAGGGACAGAACCCTTTTGAAACGCTCACTCTCGCCGCTGATCGAATTTATGATAGGCTCGCCCTGATGGGCGGCGAGGCCGGCAACCAGGGCATCGGAGTTGGCGCTGTCTATACACAGGGGCAAATCAACTGCATCCTGCACCACCTTCACGAGCCATTCCAAAGCGTCCGGTTCCAGGGCTGTATCCAGGGTCCCGCAGTTTACGTCAAGAAAGTCAGCACCTGCCTCTGCCTGAGTGCGGGCTTCGCCGGCAATGGTTTCCCTGTCCCTGTTCCGAACAGCTTCATCGATTCTCTTGCGGCTTGAATTTATTCTTTCACCTATGATCAACATGATAATTCCTCACAGATGCTCTTGCATATCCCCACCCCTGCAACTGCATCTCCGGCGGTAAAGTCGGCCCCGCAGAATTCGCGGACCTGTTCATTTACGGGGGCGCCTCCGATTATGATCCGTACCTTATCTCGAATGCCGGCTGCTGAGACGGCATCAACTACATTCTTCATCTCAGGGTACGTAAAATTCAAAAGAGCGCTCATACCCAGGATCTTTGCGCCGCTCTCCTTCAGAGCGTTCACAAATTTGTCCGCTGGCACATCCACCCCCAAGTCGATAACGTCGAATCCGGAACCACGCAACAGAGTCACCACAATATTCTTTCCGATATCATGGATGTCGCCCTTGACGGTTCCAATGACCACTTTGCCTCTTTGCTGCCCCACAGCGGCGCCCTCAAGCAAAGGTTCGATCCGTTGCAAAACTGCTTTGAGGATCTCGGCGGAAAAAATAAGCTGGCTGATGAAATAGGTGCCCTGCGAAAAAAGTTCCCCTACAGCCACCATGCCTTCGTTGCAGGAATTAATGATATCGAGGGCGGAAGCTCCGCCGGCGAGCTCTTTTTCAACCAGTTGGTAAACCTTGTCTTCATCCAAATCCCTAACGGCCATAGACAGTTCGTTCATTATGAATGCCTCCTGATGATGTTGCTTCAAAATATTAGAGAATCCACTGCCAAATCCAGACATAGGCCATTTTTTCAAGCTGTTCCCAGTGGTTTCTTATGAGGTCTTCATCACCTTTGATTTCGCCGAGTTCGGCCTTCTTCACCTCCCAGGCAGTGCTAAGTTGCTGGGGTTTGAGCTGCTTTACGGGCTTGCTGCCCGGCGAAAGCTCACGTGGCATTGGAGAAATGCTGCTGTCATAGACGCCAAAATCAAGAACGGCATCGACCATGGCCCGGAAATTCTCCGGTTTAGTGCTATAGGGGAAATTGCAGCCTGCGGAGACGATATATCCGCCCCCTTTGCCTACCGTCTCGCAAAGCTCTTTTACATGTTTGCGCACCTGTTCGGGTGTGCCTAATATGAGAGCCGAATCCTGAACGCCGCCGGCAATACAGGAGTGCCCGCCAAGGATTGCCTTTGCCTTGAAGATGTCTCCCTGCGTGTCGATGTCGAAAAGTATCTTTCCTCTGGGCAGTTCCAGCAGTCGATGCAAATGTTGAGACCAATCCCCTTCGAGATAGGCCCTTATGGTGTGGCCCGCTTCGATCAGGATTTCCATGGTCTTCTTGAACGAGGGCCAGTAGAATTCATCGAACTGGCCCGGAGAGAGAAACATCGCCTTATGGGTCGGAACAAATATGGGGTAGCGCTTCAACGGGTCGGCAATCGACAGGGCCAGATGGCAAACATGGTCCACAAGGACATCGCAGGCAGCCTTCAATTTGTCGGGCCGGCGGAACATATCCATCATTATTCCGTTTAATCCGCGCATGGCGTCGGCAATAATATCGTAGGGGGCCAGGAAAAATCCGGCCATAGGTTGTGGCAAACCATACTTTTCTTCGAGCACGACGCCGCGATTGCGCATTACCTGCCCCATCATCATCTGGGCCATTCCTGCCTTGAGGAAAGCGATGTGCGACCTCGGAGTGCAAGGATCGGCAAATTCACCCAGGATTTTCGGCAGGAAACACTCGAGCATGAATCTCATCGGATTTTCGATCAGTTTGTCGTAATCTTCGGGCTTCATGTATTCTTCTTCAACGAACTGGAACTGGATATCGGCAGGCAGTTCGCGCCCCGGGAGTTTGTAGGTCTTGCAGCCGATCGCGTCGTAGAGAGGGCCGTAGATTCGATTGTCCCGCAATATGTCGACCTCGGGAAAATCGCGGGCAAAGGTTTCCTCTGCTTCCAACCATTTTTGCGGGTCATAGATGGTCTGTTGCATGGTGTTACCCGAATAGACTTCGGCAAAGTAGTTGCTGCCGGCCCCTATGGGTATACGGTCAACGGGTTCCAGCGCGATTGCCGCCTGATAGCGCCCCAGCCTCTTTTCAAACAGCTTCCTCGTCTCTTCGGAAGACATTTCGGTTGCTCCTTTTTTTGCAAACAGGACGGTTTCAATGGACGTATTGATATAATATAATGATCGCGATTCCTTCGAACCGGCTTATATACACGCAATCAGTATACCGGGGGCGGGCAATCTTAGTAAAGACTTTACATCTTGTCATGGTCAAATTCGGCCCGGATCAATTCTATACTGTCTTCTCAAGATCTTGTTGCAGTGTTTCGAATACGGTCCTGGATGCGGGAGAGGGCATTAGGGACGAGGCAGTCCCACTCTGAATAATAGTTCTGCCCCCGGCAGCCGGTGCCGGGGGCAGAGGAGAAGAATTCGGTCAGCAGTTTAAAACACTATTCGTAAAGTTTCCCGTGGAAGGCCCCGTTAAAATTAGTGCCGTTCCCAGTCACGAAGCCGTTAATTTCGTCAGTCTTTTTACTAGGGTAAGGCGCCTTACTACCAATAGTCCTATCTGCCTGCTTAGACGTATACCTGAGTACGGACGCAGTGACGGTTATGGTCCCATTCGTTCCTGTAACCGCATACTTTTCCGCGGCCAATCCATCCACTACTACAGCTCCACTGTCAATAGCCGAGACATTGAAAACCACCTCGGCTGGAACTCCGTCGCTTGGTGTACCCACGGGCAACGTGAGAGTGCCGCTAAACAGGTCGGTTCCGTCGGTTGTATACGGTATAGGCGACGCAGACGAGTCGGCTTGAAAAAGTGTGAGGCCAAATGTGAGCGAACCAGTTCCGGTATCAATCAGAGTTGCAGCCGTTGAGGACGACGCTGCAACCTGATAGAAATAGAGAAAGCCGTCGCCTGGAGTCGTGGTGATCTCGAGGGGCGCGGTTACTGCTGAAGCAAAACCTGCCGTAAAAATAATCATAAATACAACCGCCGTAGCCGTAATCAGTTTCTTCATTTTTTTTCCTTTTTATTTCATGATGTTGTCTGGTTTTTGGGGCTTATTTGGCCCGCTTCACTTACAGATCATTCGATTCGCTTTCTGTTCACCTCCTTTGCATATTGCTGTTGACGAAAAACTTTAAACTTCATTCGGATAATCAGTCTTTT
The DNA here is from genome assembly GCA_963725365.1 of uncultured delta proteobacterium. Classification (GTDB taxonomy): domain Bacteria; phylum Desulfobacterota; class Syntrophobacteria; order Syntrophobacterales; family Syntrophobacteraceae; genus SbD1. The sequence continues at coordinate 21,389 of CAVRZU010000121.1, forward strand.
TGGGGGTTTTTTTAAGATCGACCGGTTCAGACCTGAACCTCGACCCAGTCCAACACGCAAACAACATGCCATCAGTCGATTGTGTCTAACACTTGAGTTAAGGCCGTTAATTGACTTGAAATTGAAATTCTGAAATCCCTCATGCCCGATTTACCTTCGTTGTTTTCTGCTATTGACGAAACTCCAGGCAAGTTGGTTTACAAGGTTTGGTAAATTTTCAGTTATTATCGGTTCAGAAGATACGATGTAACATGAATGTAACACTCAGAACGATTAGAGCGCTGGGAAAATAGATGTTTGATGGTCATGAGCGCCTCGGAGTTGTTTTGTATCCCGGAGGCCAATTCGCCCCCAGCCTTTAGACACAATAATCGTCATTTGGGAGATAATTCTTGAAAGGACTCTGACGAAGCAAACTCTATTTTGATCTATCGGCGAGTCGGAATCTTATGGACAAGGTGGTATTACAGAAATGAATTACCAATTACAAGGTTTGAGATTGGCGCGCACGATAAGGACCGTGCTTACCCTGCACTCTGGGATAGGCCTCAATGCTGTTGCCGTAAGGCTATTTATTTGTGGGGCGGGCTTTCCAGCCCGCCGCTCTGGCAGGCTGGAAAGCCTGCCCCACATAGATTCTTCCTTAAGGCAACAGTATTGGGGATAGCCCTGCGCGCATTCCTTCGAATTACACTCGCGGCAATCCGTTCAATGGATTGTCGGCTTATCGTCACCTGATTTTACTACTTTAAGGTGAACATTTTTTGTCTTGATTCTTTGTGAGGGGCTGCGTCCGTGAGTTTTTGGAATGCCGCCAAAATGGGATCTGTAATATCTTGCCGCATGCAACGCTGGTTTGATGATTACAATCAAGCCCACACAGGCGATAACGAGTCCTGTGGTCAGGTCGCGTCCCGAGACGAGAAAGCCGGTGTATGCCAAGGTTAGCCCGAAAAAAAATAAAACCGCTGAAATCATAAAATTCCCCGGGACCCGGGAGGGTGACGTGAATAAGTTCCTCCCCCCGGGCTTCCAACGATCATTGCCCCGTTCCTGGTGAGGAGCCTGTCGAAGAAAAGAATAAACAAGGGACCTCTGATCTTCTTTTGGCTCATTGCACTTACCAAATTTTCAAGAATTTGTTCTAACCTGCTTCTTTGAACAAAGAAAGACTTTTTGGTATAGAGTGCGAGGACACAATCCGCCCGGCCAATTTTCAAGGGAATGCTCATATATGCAGAATAAATCCGAATGCTCATGTTTCGGCGACGTTGCCTGGCTGATTATCTGCGGACTTCTTTCCTCTGCCTACTGCGTGCTTGCCGCCAGCCACACAGGTCCGACCTTCGATGAGCCCTTTTATTTGCTAAAAGGACTTGAAGGTTGGCATTTGGGCGGGAGCGGGGCGTTGATAACAAAGGGGACGATGCCGCTGCCGGTCGATGTGACCACCCTGCCGCTATATATTTGGGAGTTACTGCGAGGCAGGCCTTTTGAGCAATTATCAGAATTTGACCGGATGCTTCCGGTGGCGCGCGCCGGGACGCTGGTTTTTTGGTGGGCTGTGCTGTTTTACGGCTGGAAAGTGGGATGGAGCGTCGCCGGACGCTGGGGAGCAAGACTGGCCGTGGTGTTGCTTGCCTGTGAGCCTGTGCTGCTGGCTCACGCAAGTCTGGCGACAACAGATGTGGCGATCACTGCATGCATGCTGGCGCTGGTATATCATTTTCGCAGGGGGCGAACATCCGGTTGGCGGCTGCGTGTGGGCCTCCCGTCGTTTTTGTTCGGTCTTGCCCTGCTGGCCAAGGCCTCGGCACTGTTGCTCGGCCCGTTGTGCCTGCTCGTGATTGAATTGGAGCGGCTTGGGCTCAAACAGGCATTTAAGGTCCAGGCAGGTGGCGGCGTGAGGGAGGTGCTAAGGCGCTTGACTGCGGAACTAGCTCCATTTGGCCGCGATTTAAAACAAATTTTTGGCTTGGGATTTCTTCTGATGCTCATATATTGCGGCAGCGACTGGCGCCCCGAACCCAGTTTCGTGGCATGGGCCGCAAAACTGCCAACCGGGCCTATGGCCTCTGTTATGGCATACGTGGCGGACCATCTGCGGATATTCAGCAACGGCGCGGAAGCAATCGTATGGCAGATCAAACACAACAATATCGGACAAGGTGTTTTCATTGCGGGCCGTACCAACCCGCGCGCCTTCTGGTACTACTTTCCTTTGGCGATGACAATGAAGCTGACCGCCTCCCTTTTGGTGCTGCCGTTGATTATTGCAATCGTACGGCCGAGAGCGCTATGGAATTGGGCAACCCTTATGGCCGGGGTACTGATTCTTTTCAGTGTTACCTTCAGGGTACAAGTCGGAATCCGGTTGATTTTGCCGCTGGTTGCTTTCTTTATTATAGGTGTGGCAGGTGCTGCAGCTAACATGATCAACGAAATGGAAGCCGGCTGGCGAAGACGATTGGCTGCAGGATTTGTAGCCGGTTGCGCCTTGTGGGCTGCTGCCGCATCTGTCGTGGTATGGCCGAATGCGCTTTGCTACATCAATGGACTGTGGGGGGGAACCGCGCAGGGCTACAAGCTCTTGAGCGACTCCAATTATGATTGGGGCCAAGGGCTGAGGGAACTGGGGGAGTGGCAGAACCGCAATCGTATCGAGAACCTGGATGTGTGGTATTTCGGCACTGATCCGGAGCGGTCAAACGGCCCGTTCCATTTGGTATCGATGATCGGCGAGGGTTTTCAAGGACCCGATGATTTCGTTGCCCGGTTTCGTGGACGCTATCTGGCTGTCGGCATGACAAATCTCTATGGTGGCTATTACATCGAAAACCCCAAGAAGGGCCATCCCGTGGAAGAATCGATCCTGATTGCAATCCGCTGCCTCCGGGCCAGACAGCCGATCGCCCGGACATCGACATTTCTGATTTATGAGTTTGACTGAATCAATGTGATCCCATGTGTATAATATTGCCCTTCGGAGACCATCTTGCTCTTCGGGGGGTGATTTCGTCGTAGCATTCGATAAAATCGCCAACCTTGCCCAGGGTCGAGCCCGAGACCTGCACGCCCACCTGCTGTCCGGCTCTGGCCTCCTTTACCGGCTGTTTCTCCACCTGGAGCGATTCGATCTTTGCGCTGTGAACAGGTCCCATCGCCGTTACTACCCTGAAATGCTTCCCAACCTGGATGACGCCTTCAACGACCTCGCAGCCGAGGATCACCCCTGCTTTTTTTGATTTGAAAGTGGCTATCACCTCACATTTTCCGGTAACCCTATCTTCGGGTTCAATCGGGGCCATGTATTGAGCGATAGTCTTGAGGTCTTCGGCCAGTCTGTAGATCACGTCGTAAAGGCGAACTTCCACCCCGTGTTCCTTTACCCACTGTTCCAACTTTGGGGAGACGCCGACGTTAAATCCGATGACAAGCCTGCTGCCCGTCAAAGCCATCAGTAAGTCTTGTTTGGTTATGTTCCCTACGCCGGATTGAATAATCTGCATTTCCGCTTCAGGAGTTTTCAAGTTGGCAAGCAGAGTCGAAATGGCTTCAACGCTTCCCACCATATCGCATTTGAGCACCAGTTCAATTGTTGCCTTACCCTGGTCGCGGTCCGCAAATTGAGGAGGGGCGTACCCGATATCTTTTGAAGTCTTATACGAACGTTTCTTTTCGTTCATTTCGATCTCCATGGCGCCTCGGAGCGATTTCCACGTAAAATTGGATAAACATCTAATTAAATTAAGACGGGGAAGTGGGAAAGGCAAAAGTGATTGTGGTCGGTTCCGGGTGTTGGGTACGCCGCTAGACATCAGCTTAGATAGCTTGATGTCTCGGCGGACTCTGGCCGAATCTTCGACATGAATATAGAAGTCACACTGATCGTTGCCTACACCGCAAGCCCAATCCATACATACCTCCGTTAGTTCAGAGGTATATAGGGAGCCCCTATCGGAGCTCGAACATCAGGTTCCCGGCTCGTCCACTCTCGATTGTCTTGCTCGGCGATGCGCGCGACTAAAAGTTGCCGGGCCGCTGATCATGTCCAAGGGCTTAAAGGCCTGGCTGCTGAGGCGGAACATGTAGATCAGTCGGCGAGTCTTCGGAAACCAGTCGCGGTGCTTCCGGTAGGCTGCCCCGAATCCAGAGTGGGCCAACAAGTGTTTAACGGTGTGCCGTTGACCCGTCCCCTGGGTTGCATCTAGGAATGTACGTATCCGACGGTGAGCCTCATCGTCCAACACGCCGTAGTTTCGGGGCTTCTTACCCTTCGGGGCGTAATCCATCATCCTCAGGTGATGCACGCTTGGAGCGTACTCCAGGAAAGTGCCCATCAGGACGTGCTTGACCGCTGAGTGTGCCGTAGGTGAGTCCGGCCGAACCAGGAGCGCCGGCCATGGACAACGCTTGCGCTGATCGACTTCGCAGCCGAATTGTTCCAGGCATGAGGAACCGAAGAAGTTGGTGAGGTCCTGAGCGATGGCGGAGCCAGAAAGGCCTGACCCCGACAGACGATAGCCTAGGTTAAGGGCGCCCTCCCGATATCTTCTGAGCCAATTAGTGGGCTCATAGGGCCGCATCAGCGCCAAAGCGGATTTCCTGGCGACAGCGGCTCGGATTAGAGCCGGGAGCACAGAGTCGACCTGGTTATGTGGGAGCTCCTGGGGGACTGCCAGAGAGCAGTCGCCCGCGGTGCGTTGGAAGGCAATCGTCGTGCGGCTGAGCGGAATCTCATGATGAGCACAGAAATCGACCCCAGGAAGCAGATGGATACGGTGCCAATACCCTTCTCCGAAGCGCTTGATGTCTTCACGAAGGCACTCGGGACAAAACTGCCGGCGGCGCGGGCAACCCCTGATCGGGTGCAGGATGCCCGATAATCTATGTAGGTCCACATTCGGGGTCAGCACAGCAGCGCGTAGCTTCAGGTAACGCTGTGGGGTGGTGTACGCCACTACGTACGGAAAGAGCGTGTGCTGGTCCAATAGTTCCGGGGCGGGCATCCCCAATCGCGCGCTGACTCTCTCCAGCGCAATGGGCATCGTGAACGATGCCCGGCGGGGCCAGGTGCCCGTGGCAGCGTCGAGCAAACCCGTCCAACTCATGCCCAAAAGACGGCAGCCTCGGGTCAGGAGGCTGCCGACGGTTTCATCCGGATACGGGCGCGGCAACCACACCGTCAGGCACCCAGGAAATCACCGTTCAGCACCTCCCGGGCCGTGAGCGCCATTCCGCGACTGCGCATCTCATCTCCAAGATCGGCCCCGGAGGCTTCAGCCGCTGCAATGGCCACCCGATAATCATCGGCCGGCAGGTGAGCCGTGTCCCGGGGGCCCTTGTCCAGACGTTTGCGCTTGCGAGTCGCCGGCTGGGCCCTCTTCGTGCACTCGATGAGTGCTTGCGCCACCGTGCGCGGCCGAGGCTCCGCGGCCGCCCCTTCGGCAAGCTCGGTGGCCCTCTCTGGATCGACCCCCGCCGCGATGAGCGCTTGGATTAATCGTGGAATAAACTCAACATGCCCGGGCAGAATAGTATTGATCGGCTCGCACCGGGATGCCGCTTCCGACTGCCACGCCTTCTGTATCTCCTCCAAATCGGGCAGGGCAATGTCCTCATACCGCTTGATGTCATCGATATTACCGTCACGCAGTGCCTGCAGCATGGGGCGCACGGTATAAAAGTCGGATTCAAAGACCGACTCAATGCTGGCTTCAGTCAGGGTCTCGGTTCCATCCAGCATTGCGTGGACCTGCGCGCTGATGAGGAGGCGTATGACAATGCCAATGACGCCCTGACTGCAGGAATAAAGGAGTGAAGATAAGCGGTCATCGAGGGGCACTGGATTGCGTACCCATTGGTACTGCCAAATGATCTCCAGAAACTGGCGCCATTCACTGATTCCCGCACCGACTGCTTGCTCAGGCAGACGATCCCACAGAGAGGGCCCAAAGCCTGCGGCCCTGCGGGCTTGACGGAAATCCTGGGAGAGCACCTCGATGCCCTTGTAGGTGCCCACGAAAAGTAGGGCAACTTTGAGTTCATTGCAGGCCGAGACGAGCTCCGTCACCAGAACCGCCGTGCCCTTACGTGCATTCGAGAGGTTCTGCACTTCATCGACCACGAGCAACCCTACGCAATGAATATTCATCAGCCGGGCAACCTGCCGCATTAGCGCGTCCGCCCCGAATTTTGAGCGGGTCACAAATTGCTGGAAGTAGTGGGCGCCTGGAATGAGCTGGTCCAACTGATTCAGGATGGCGTAAGCGAGCCCCTTGACGCTCGTGCCGTCGCTCGGCGCTTCCACCACAAGGTATGGGACCTGGTAGATGCCAAGGCTCCTGTGGTAAATCACCTGCGGAATGGTGGCCAGATAACGCGAGATCACGGTGGTTTTGCCCACTCCGGGCACGCCGAAAATTGCCGTCGATAATTGGGGAGAGACGCTACCGCGTACCTGCCGGAAGGTCTCTCCGGCCAATTGCCGCTCGTACAGGGCCTGCGCGATGGAAGCGCTTGCCTCAGTGCGCGGGGCTCGCCCGATGTAGCTCATTTTCATAAGCGCATCAAGCTGCCGACACAGCTCCAGGTGCCGCTGGAGAGGCACCAGGGAGATCGCCAATTCGAATACTCGGTGTATGCGGGCCGAAATGGGCAGTTCCCGGTCTGCGGGCACAAACTCCGGAAGATACTGAATGCTGCGCAGCAGATTCAGGTCATCGTGGGACGGAGGCAGCGCCTCCACCAGAGGATTGCCAGAAAATAGTGGGTCGGCGTTAGGGGTGCACACGGCTTCGACGCATGCGTTGATGGAGAGCAAACTCATTTAATAATCCTCATTTCACTATAGATTGTCGCGACGGCCTGGGCCGCCGGGGACGGTGTGACCTCGTTGCAACCGGCTTTGGCCTCGTTAGAAGGCAGGGAAACGGCTGCTACTTGAGGCATGTAGGGACCATCAATTGCCGGTTGGCCGTGCTCGAACGCATTTCTTTCCGCATCTGAGATTCGGCCGGTACGGCTTCGCTCCTCATGCAATTGCGTGGTGCGATCGGCCTTGGTATCCGCCTTGCGGTACTTGCGCGAGATCGCACCGCGCGCCTTATGGGCCCGCAGAATGGGTTGGGTTGCGGCAGCGCCGTCCATCTTGCGGTTAAGGTCAACTTTTATGCGCGTCTCAGCATGCTGAGTTTTCCAATTGACATCTTGAATCTTATGGAGGGCTTCGACCTCCGCGAAGCTCAGGCCTTTGTAGCCGTCGGGATTTCGGTCTGAAAGGGTGAGCTCAAGGAGATCACCGCCGCGGGGGTCTTCAAGGTAAACGCGATCGACTACCGCCCGGTTATAGAGAACGTGAAGTTTCCTGGCCCCAGAACGCCTCGCCTCCGTGGCCCATATGCGGAAACGTGCGTCTTCACAGCTATAGACACAGCGCTGAAAAGTTAAGCCGTCACCGGTCAGAGAAGCCTCACCGATTGGCCACAGGCGGCGGCGCGCCTCGTCAGCTGTATAGCGTGGAAGCTGCCCCAGAAGTTTGCCAACGCCGTCGTTCCACAGTGCGATGGGACTAGGCTCCTGGCCATTGAGTATCTGCATAGTGGCCAGGAGATGCTTTTCAATCGGGCGGTTATTGAGGGCGATGATGTGACGGACAATCTCTCTGAAGATCTCCCGGACCGTCATGCATGCATCATTTTCGTAACCCTTCTTACGACGTCTGAGTGCATTTTCCGGTGGATCAAAAGCCGGAACCTCGGCCAACATCGTGGTCTTCATCAACTTGAACCCGTTCTCGGCAAATGGCTTGTAGTTCGGTCGGCACGCCTCGGTTAATCCCACATTTATGGTCATACGCCCGCCGAGCGCGTCGGCCGCTTTCGAGAGCATCTCGGCGCGATCGGCGATGAACTCCATCGGAAAGATCTGATCGGCTGGCCAGTCATCGGGGTTGTAGGGGAGTCCGAGCCATTCGCAAAGCGCTTGCTTATCCTGGCCAATCGAGGCGATGGCCTCGACGGCTGCCATATAGCTGGCGTTCTCGAGGGTTAAGGAGAAGCCAACGATCAAACGGGACTTGCGGTCGACGATGAGATACAGCGTGGGCTTTCCAACAATCTTGGTGTGATCGCCGTCAAAGACCGCAAAGAGATCCAGGATCGTGGCGTCAATATCATATTGGTGACCCACTCCCAGGCAGTGCTTAATGCCAGTGCTGAGTGTTGCCTGATGATCGCGGTTATAGTCTTTCTCTCCCACGCGCGCCCTGATGACCTCGCCGATCTCACAACGAGTTTTCAGGAAGTGCCGGAACTGCTGCTGGCTGGGGCGCTCTCCAGCGGCTTTCTGGTGTGCCTCGCCGTTTCCATCAAGGTAGGAATAGTCATTGATTAAGAGCTGAAGCCACGAGTCGTGGAAAGAGCGGCGTGCATCCGGCTTGTAGTAGCGGTCAATGATTCGTCGCATGTTGTTTTCATCTTCGGCCTTGAGCTGGTAGACCTCGTAGTGCTTGGCCTTGCGTCCCCGGAACATAGTTCCACGGACTTTGCGCAGTCCGCACCGGGCGAAGTTTCCCACTAGCGCCATGCGGTCCTGACCGCGCTGGAAAAAGCGCCGTAGGTACTTGTAGATCGAGTTCTCCGACAGGTTGGCCTTCGTGGCGGCCTCTCGGATCGCAGCCGCGCGGTAACCGGGGTCACATAGTTTGTAGGCGTTCGCTCCTACCACAATCGATTCGATGGCATTCCAGGCGCGGTCTCTGACAGCCTGGTCCGCTGCCGACAGTCGAAGCTTCCCTCCCGTCGGCGGCACATACTTGGTGTAGCCTTTAAGATCCGTTAAAGCGACCTTGCGAGGTTGGGCTTGCTTCGCCGTGAGATCGATCACGGCCGCGCAATTCTGCTGGGCATCTGCAGTAATCACCCTCAGGGTTTCCGTACCATTCGTGACGATGGCGTTTTTGTAGAAGATGTCGTCCATTACACGTTCCGCTGTGCAAGGAGCGAGGGCCAGCTTTTTGAAAGAGAGAAGCTGGAAATCGGCATTGTTGCGAGAGATGGCCCGGATAAATCAGCACTTAAGACCCGACGGGCCATGAGGATTCGCGCGACGCGCAGGCCCGTTCCAGGTCTCTGGCCGTGCCGGGTATCGAAATCTTTGCAATGAGTCCATAGGGGGCGGCTGTCGAGGTACGTTATTGCCCACTCTTCGGCCATTGCAGCGGCAAGCTCGTCCAACTGGGTTGCCGAGACCAGAATTTCACCGGGCCGAGCCTCAGCCATCCGGATCCACTCCATGTTATTGAGCAGGGCGTCTGGAATGTCCTTTCTGAACACCACGACATGCCGAATCCCGCGTCGTTCGTAATACTTACGGGTAATGGCCAGTTTCTCCGTGGTCCTCCACTTCATGGCGTTCGTGTCGTGCACGATTTCCTCTGATTGGGACCGGTCGATTTCACCGATTGGGACCACCTGATTTCCTCGGATAGGACCCACCCGATTTCACGGATTGGGACCACCGATTTCCTGGATTGGGACCACCTGCGCAGCCGCCTTGGGAGGCGGTTCAGCCCTGTACGGTCGTGGGATACACGATGCGGGAGGGGCTCATGGCGCGCAGGAGGTTCACGGTGGATCGGTATATGGAGATCGAACGGCGGCTGCGGGCCGGCCGCAGCGTACGGGAGATCGCCCGGGCCCTGGGGTGCTCTCGCCGGACGGTGCGGGAGATCCGCGACGGGCTGCGTACGGCGCCGGGTCGGGCAGGCGCCAGCCCGCTTTGGACGAGCCAGGTCGACTGGTCCCAGGTGCTGCACGAGCTGGGTCTTGGCCACCCCCTGAAGTTCATCTGGGAGGAACGGGCGCAGAGCCTGACGAGCTACCCGAACTTCTGGAAGCAGTTCTACCGCAAGTTCCCCGAGCTGCGTCAGGCGAGTGTCACCGCCCGGGACTTCGCCCCTGGAGAACGCGTCGAGGTCGACTACGCCGGCGATCCGATCGAGTGGATTGACCTGCGCACCGGAGAGATTCGCTCCGCCTGGGTGTTCGTGGCCGGCCTGGGCTTCAGCCAACTGCTGTTCGCCTGGGCGGCCGAGGACATGAAGAGCCGCAGCTGGCTGGACAGCCACCAGCGGATGTATCTGTTCTACGGCGGCGTCCCGCACGTCACCGTGCCGGACTGCCTCAAGCAGGGCGTCCTCAAGTGCCACCTGTACGATCCGGACCTCAACCCCTCCTACGCCGCCCTGGCCGCCCATTACACGACGGCGGTGGTGCCAGCGCGTCCCGGTCATCCGCGCGACAAGGCCATCGTCGAAGGTCTGGTCAAGATCCTGATGCGCTACCAGCGCTTCCGCTATCGTCGGCGCCGCTTCACCTCCATCGCCGAGATCAACGGGGCACTCAGCGAGTGCGTGCAGCGCATCAACGACCGGCGTCATAGCCGCTTCGGCGTCGGGCGCCGAGAGCGCTTCGAGCAACTCGAGCGCAACGCCCTCAAGCCGCTGCCGGCGGCCGACTTCGATGATGCCGACTGGAAGGATGCGAAGTTGCATCCGGACTGCTACGTCTACGTAGAGGCGACCTACTACAGCGCTCCACACATCCACCGCGGCAAGAAGCTGCGCATCCGGTTGTCCCAAAACCAAGTGGAGATCTTCTTGAACGGGGAGCGCCTGGCGCTGCATCCGCGGGATCGTAGCCGCACCGGCAAGCGGGTGAAGATCGACGCTCACTTCCCGGACGCCTCGATCGCCTACTACGAGGCGATCCCGCAACATCTGCTGTCGCAGTCCCGGTTCATCCACGCGGAGCTCCACCAGCTCGTCGCCGATCTGTTCGAGGCCGATGTCTACGGCAACATCCGCCGGGTACAGGGACTGATCCGCTCGGCCACAAAGGAGATCCATGCCGATGGCCGCGAGCTCGCCGTGCCACGCATCGTTGCGGCCATCGCCGAGATGCGCCGGGTGGGCAAGGTCCGGGTGCCGTACTTCTGCGACCTGTTGGCCCGCCAGCGGCATCAAAACTTACCCGCCAAACCCGAGCGCGACATCGTGCGCCGGCCCGGCAACCCACTGCTGCGGTATGTGACCCCCACCGATCCAGAACCCTTCCCACCCACCCAGGAGACTCTGCTGTGAGTAATGCCGTTGCCCGCAATATGATGGCCGAGATGAAGTTGCTCGGGATGCTCGGTGCGCTGGACAAAGTCATCGCCAGCGCCACACGCGACCAGATCAGTTACACCGAGTTCCTCGACGCGCTGTTGCAAGCCGAGGTGGACCACCGCGGCGAGCGCTCCGCTCAGCGCCGACTGAAGGCCGCAAAGCTGCCGGTCCGGGTCTGCCTGGACGACTTTGACTACACCGCCCAACGTTCAATCACCAAAGCGCAGATCCGGGAGCTACAGAGCCTGACCTGGCTGCACGAAGGCAGGCCGCTCGTGCTCATCGGTCAGACCGGTGTCGGCAAGTCCTTCATCGCCCAGGCCATCGCGCTGCAGGTATGTCATCACGGTAAGTCCGCCCTCTACATGAACGTCACCACATGGCTGGAGAATGTCGCCTTGGCCCGCTCCAGCGGCACCTACCTGCGCTACCGCGACAAGCTCGCCAAACCCGACGTGCTCGTCCTGGATGACATTGGCATGCGCAAGCTCACCGCCACCGAAGCGCAGGATCTGTGCGAAATACTCGAGGAACGTTCAATAGGCAAATCCACGGTGTTCACCACCCAGCTGCCGCTCGATCACTGGTCCGAGGTCATCGCCGATCCGGTCATTGCCGATGCGATCCGCGATCGCCTGCAGCACGCCGCCCTCACGATCACCATCACCGGGGAGAGCTACCGGGGCGTGAAGGCACGAAAACTTGCAGGGAGCCGCAAAGACAGTTAATCATCGTCGCCTGCGGCTCCGCCGACATCCCATCCACGGTGGGTACAATCGGGGAAATCACCCGGTCACAATCGCTGAAATCGCGCATCTGCACCGTCAGTTCACCCGAGGGGCAGAAATCCCAGGGCTATATCCGCACATATTCCTTGCGTCGCCTTTTCTCTTTGTCTTCCGCCGTCATCACATGGTCGCGCGGACTGCGGTGTTCGGTGATCCCCAAGAATAGCCATGCGCCATCGATGCGGCAGTGCGCAACGTGGTCGAGTTCCTTTGCGATGCGCTCCTCCCTGGACAGGTAGTGCGGGAGGGTTGCGGAGGCATCACTCCGTGCCCTAAAACGCCAACCCAGCTTGCCGGCAACGCTAATTACCTGGGTCAGGATCCGACGGGCCCGAAGTGATGAGGATTTGGAATGAGTCGAAATAGGCGGCAGATAGGCCGGTGAGCGAGACTTCTCGGGCCAGCCGGGCGGAATGGACAAACCGTCAGCTGACGGCCGCCAGTCGGTCGGGGCATCTATTTCCGAGCCTAGACTCGCGAATCGGGCGTTAAGGGTCAAGACTTCCGGTGGCGTCTGTTTAACCGGTTCGATTGTGGGGGTTGGGCCCTGCGGCCTGGCATCAAAGTGCACCGTAGGTTCGGGCCCTTCGCGGATGACTTCTACTTGCGTAATGCGGCGATACTTGGGCAGCGGCGTACGCGGTGGATCGCTGGCCGGCGGCCCTACGGGCCCAGTAACCGCGGTAGGGAATTGGGACGTCTACGGCGCGACAGCGTTTGGCGAGACCTACGTCCGTGATCCCGAAGTCTTTGGCAAGGACGGTCATGGGCTTTGACTAAACGAGTTCATAGAGGTCTGCGCGTGAGAACGTGAGATACTCCCGCGTCATGGATTCCTCGTGAATTCGTTGATGCGACAAGAATGGAAACCGCACTGCCACGTTTTTGTCCGGTGCGGCCGATCGACGTTCAACATAAGAACGAGAAGTGAGCGGGGGCGCATGGAGTCGCGCGGTGTATTCGGCGTAACTTATTCCAACCGCTACGGGCGACTCAAAGTCCTCATTCAGATCGCTCAAAATTTGCGCAATCGGCAATCCCCCTGCGGGGGCCTGCTGACCAAAAGCAACGCGTAGGGCGATGAGTTTGGAATAAGACCTGACGAACATGTATCCGCTCCTTGATCATTTCCGAACAAACTACTTCGTCCTGACGCTCGCTGGCCTCGGGATGGTGATGATCCTCCACTTCCTGGGGCAATATTTTATCCGCGGGATCTATCTACGATTCCAGCTTTCGCGGATCGCCAAAGCGATCACACGTCTTCAAGACACGAAACCGGGGGAGATCAAGGAGGCGCTGTCGAAGGTTCTGCGCGGCCAGCGTCTTGAGTTCGCGTGGCATGAATTTGAAGAGACGCTCCACGAGCAATATGAGTGGGTGAACGGCGAACGCCGTCCTGTGGCGATACGTGCCACGCTGCCCGCGGAATCCTTCATCAACGCCTATACCATTGTCGATCCGCAGATTGGATCTGAATATTTTAAGCATCTGCCCGGAATCCTCACTGGCTTTGGCATTATCGGCACTTTCTACGGACTGATCGAAGGGCTTTCGCATTTCGATCCAAGTACGACAGACACGGCATTGTTACGCCAGGGCGTCACGGGTCTGTTTGTCCACGTTCAGGATGCATTTACCTTTTCAGCCAGCGCAATCACATGTGCCATTGCGGTAACAGTGATCGAAAAATGGTTGTATGCATCCTGCGTCAAGTGGGTAGGACGGCTGGCACAGTCTCTCGATCGACTCTTTCGGGCTGGGGTGGGCGAAGAGTATCTATCGAGCCTCGTGCAGGCCTCGCAGGACAGTGCAACCCAGGTTCGCCAACTAAAGGAGGCGATGGTCGCCGATCTGAAGGACCTGCTGACGAATCTGACGGACCGTCAAATTGCTGCGACACAGCAGCTTTCCAATGACTTAAGCGCAAAAATTCACGAAAGTCTTAAAGAGCCCCTGGCAGACATCGCTAGAACCGTGCGCGAGTCGGTGAGTCGGGAACACGAGAGTGTGGGCGGGGTGCTGGAGCAACTCATGACTTCCTTTCTCGCTCAGATGCGGGAAACGATGGGTGGCCAGATTGGCGATCTTAGCGGCCTCATGCAACGTACCGCCGAGTCAATTTCAGCCGTCGAGGCCGCTATGAAGGGCCTCGTTACCGATCTGAAGCGGGCGGGAGAGGACTCTACAACTAACCTTCAGACGGCTGTGCGTGAACTAATGGTGCAGCTCACCCAGCATCGGCAGACTGAGGGTGATGCCGTCTCTGCGGCGACCGCAGGCGTGCTAAGTCAGCTGCAAGAGGCGCTCGGCCGCATTGCCAAGGCGCATGAAGAGAGTGCACAGCGAACAAAGGAGTCGAATGCTGCAGCCGCAGCAGGAATGTCTACCCAATTGGCGCTGATCGCTGATGGCAATGCAGCGACGATGGCGGCCACCCGAGAAACACTGGATCGGTTTGGATCCGTCTCCGGGGAGATGATCGACAAGCTCGCCAGTGCAGCAGGATCAGTCACTTCGGCTGTGCGGTCCGTTCACCAGGCGTCAGAGGGACTGGCAAACCTCGCCACCCAGATCACCTCACTTCAAGGACAAACGCACCAGGCGGCAAGTTCGCTGGGCCAAGCATCGACGCAGCTTTTAGGAGCATCCGAGCGGGTGGCAAGTACTGTGTCCCAACTGGGCGCGGCGGCAAGCCGTTTTGAGGCAGTTTCGAAGCTTACGGCCGCCGAGGCTGACGCTCGTAGCCACCTCCTAAAAGACCTGCAGGAGGTGATCGCAAAGTCCCAGGCCGCCAGTGGGGAATTCGCGCGACTGTCGCAGCAGGTAAGGGATGCATTGCAAGAAGGAATCGAGCAGTTCGGGACCGGAGTAAGCAGCGTGCTTTCTGACCATCTGAACCAATACCAGAAGGAGCTGGGGACCGCGGTGGGGATGTTAACCGGTGCGCTATCCGAGCTCGCCGAATACGCCGGTAGCGAGCGCAACTAGACCATGTTCGCCCGTGGCTTATCCCAAGATCGCTCTAAGTCTGAGGCGGAGCGGCCTTTTTGGATTTCCTATGCCGACCTGATGACGGCCATGATGATGCTTTTCCTGGTCGTAATGGCGATTACCATTATTGCTATTAGCCGCAAGCTTGACGAGGAAGTCACCGGCGAAGAGGCGCGAGCCAAGGATATTCTTGATATTTGTAGCCAAATTCAAAAAGGAATCGGTACAAAGTCCGGAATCAACGTCAACTGTAAAGACAATCGGATCGATTTCGGGGAAGCGGGGCGGTTCGATTACAAGGACTACCACTTGCGTCCGGAGGCTGGGACGAAGCTAGCATCGCTCGTCCCAGTCGTCCTGGCCGCCGCGGATAGCCCGCACGGTCGAAAGTGGCTTAAGCAAGTGGTCATAGAGGGATACACCGATACCAACGGCCCGTATCTTTACAACTTGGACTTAAGTCTGAAGCGCTCTTTATTGGACGATGTGCACGCTGGTTGACGCCCGAATGAACGCGCAAATGGAGCTGAGCGATGCCCAGGTCCAGCAAGTCCGTGAGTTGTTTCTGGCCGGCGGGGTCTCATTCAACAATGCCAAAGAGTCTGACGCGGAAAGTCGGCGCATCGAGCTGCGGCTGCAGTTCTACACGCGAAAGGAACGGGAAGAACCAGGAGAGATCATTCGGCCGAGGATTCAAACGAGTGAACAGGACAAGTGCGAGCTCACGTGATTCAGCACCCCGATTGGCAAGACCTTTTCGCCCGGCAGCTGGACAAGCTTAAGGGTGGTCGGCACGCACTTCGGGAACCGACCGAGCTGATCAAGCGCGTCGAGGAGGTCCGGCGTCGCTACGGCAACGGCGCTCAAGGGCTGGTTACCAGCGACCGTGTCGAAAAAGCAGTCACAAAGCTGCACCAAGGCGGGATCGCCGAGCTCAATAGCAGGGAGCGCTATATATTGGCGTATGGACTCACACAGAACGCGCGGATCCTGAGCGGCAGGCCGCTGATCGATCATCCGACGCTTTTTGCCCACACGCTTCAGCGTTGGACAACAGATTCCGAATCCGGTCGGCTACGTGGGGCGGTCTGGCGCGGCCTATTCCGTTCCTACCTGCAGGCACCAGCCGGCAGCGCAGCCGAGCAGCTCCGAATTCTACTGAATGCCAGTTTTGGTAAGTGGAACCAGCGTGCTACCCAGACCCTTCCCTGGCAGCAAACCGTGCGTCGCCACATGGGGCTCCTGGGAAAGAACCCCTGCAGCGACTACGTCACAGAACTGCTGGAAGGTCGGCGCGAAAAGCTCAATGATTTGATGTCTGAGATACCACCGCCCGCGGCAAGTTGGTTTTGGGGGGCGCTCGTAGCCACGGTTCTGACGCAGCTGGAGCGACTCGCGGACTCGGACTTTAAGAAGCGCCTCCGGTTTCTGCTCGATTTGACCGCTCTGCCCCAATTGACAGTGTATCGGGACGAAATCCTCGGCAAAGTGCTTGATCGCTATGCTGTCACGCGGGATCGGGCACGCGAGCCGACTCTATTGGCATTCGCACTGGAACACTGGAAGAGTCCCCAGCTTAAATCGAGCATGAAATGGGCGCTGGCGAAGCCAGACACAAAAAAGATGGTTTGCGGTTGGCTTGCCTTGGAGGATCTGGAAGATTTCTTTCGCCTCTGTCAAGGCGATCGTGACGTCGATGAGCGGCGGCTTGCGTACTGGTTGCGCTTCAAGGAGCAGATTGGGTTCAGCCAGATTGTGCTCGGATCGGGAATCTTTTGGAGTTCCGATCCAGACCATCGAGCCTTTCGGGAAAGAAAGAAGGGGCGGCTGGCCCAACTGACCGGCACAACGTCTGACAATAATGCCATCCTGATGCAGATAGGAGACTGGGTTTTTGTCGACTTTAGCCAGAAGGGCAACGCGTGTTATCCCTACAGGACCGAATACTTGCCGTTTGAGGCAGGCAGCACCACATACGACTTGTATCGCCTGAAGAGCGAGAAGGCTGTAGAAGTCTCCAAAGCAAAGCGCCTGACGCATATGGCGGATTGGGAGCTGAAGTTCGATTCGTCACTGGCTAACTGGGGCATTTGGCCTGATGAGAAAGACCGCCTAGCAAAACGAAAGCCTCGTACCGAGCCACAGAAGCCTGCGGCGCCTTTTGTGGATAAGCAGAGTCTTCTGAACGAGAGGGCTCCTTGGATGAAGGAATTCGCTTCGCCACTCGTTAAGGCAATCATGGCGGCCGAATCCCGTGTAGAAGATCTTCGAACCAAGGGTGGATGCCTGTGGGTATATCCAAGCCAAACCAATGAGACGCTTGAGAAACAACTGTTGAGGGCGGGTTTTCGCCTAAAGCGCGGACGCGGATTCTACTTCGAATGAACGGGCACTGGTCGAAACCCGACGGACGCACTCAGCGGCCGCGATGGAAGCCGGAGGATGATGGCTGGCGTTACCTTGGGACCGGTGACATCAGTTCGATGCGTTCGATTGAAACGCCAGATATTGGGTACTGCAGGCAGCTCGTGACAGACGGGCTCGCGAAGGAGACCGTTGATGGGTTCATAATCCCTTGGAGTAGCGTTTATTCCTTGCTTGGTGACAACGCTCACGACACCAGCATTGCGTTGCTCGAGTTGCCGGTGGTGGAACCGTGGATCGCTCGACTTGAGTCGCTCGGTTCTCCGAGTGATCCAACTTTTGCCATTGGTGTCTCGCGGTGGACTGCGCCGCAAGGAGCCCGTGAATCAGGAGGGGCAGAGCGAATCGGGGCCTGTCTAAAACATCAGCACGGACTGTCGCTATTGCCGGAGAGCGCGTGGGCCATGGTTGGGGAACTGCAGAAGTTGGCTAGCGCGGCCGCCGTGTCGGGCGAGGAGCGCTTGCTCGCGACTGGAAGAATTCTTTCGTTGGCGAGAGGCTGCGGCGCGGAGTTGGACGACTACTTGAGCCGAACCGCTGTGTTGCCGGTCGATCGCATCCAGCTGGCTTTGCATCGGGAGCAGGTGCTCGGTGCTCCGGTGGTCACCATCACGCCCCTGCTGCCGGGGGCCCCGGCGAGTTGGATTGGCGCATTCGACCGCAACGATCGGGTTCGGGCGCGATACGACATCCCCACTCCCGAGGGAGGACTGACGCATATCGTGACGACCGCGTCGGTCAGAGAAGCGCTCGCGCCTCTCAAGCGTATGACAGGGCGACGTGTCGCCTCCGATGCGGCGCGTGCGTTCCTGTACAACCCATATAGCGTGCTCGGAGATTCGGCTGCCGACGTTATAGCGCCAGATGATTTTGAAAGCGCCCGCGAGGCGGCGGGCATCCGGTTTAAGAGGCTGCTTACTGGAGGAGCACCTCCGCAGAGCGACGCTTTCGCGGTCCG
>CAVRZU010000122.1:0-19593 GCA_963725365.1 uncultured delta proteobacterium
ACGGAAACCAGGGCAACCTGATAGGGCCAAGCGACCTTCCTGCGGATTTCAGAAATGTCCTTCAGAAAGAAAACGGTGAAACCGCCTATTCCCACTGTGAGTCCCTGGAAGAGGCACGCTCGTGTTTCGAGCGAGACTACCTGCTTAGGAAGTTGGAAGAAAACGGCTGGAATATCTCTTTGACCGCCTCAAGGGTCGGGCTGGAAAGGACCCACCTCCATAAGAAGATAAAAGCGCTCGGGATTAAGAAGTAAAGGCAAAAGTTGGAAGGCAAAGGCTTAAGGAATTTTGTTTTTACTTTTGCCTTAGCTCTGCCGGAGGCAGAGCCGGTTCCACGTCTTCGAGGTCGAGTTCAACGCTTACGGATTTCTTGATGATATCTACGCTGACGATCAACCTGCCTCTTTTGGGGTCCGCCCTGTTGAGGATACCGATGCATCCGGCAAGGGGACCGCGCACAACTTGAACCCAATCGCCCTCTTTGAGGTAAGGGTGAATTTGGAGAGGCTGGACCGAGTTTACCACGGTCTGAAGGTTTTCAATCTGGAAAGATGGAATTGTTAGCGGGCCTTCGGAGTTATGCAGAAGGTTGAGTGCCCCGGGCGTCTTTACGATGGTTAGGTTCGCATGACTGTTGAGGAGAATGTGAACGAAAATATAGCCTGGAAACATCGGAAGCTGTATTTTCTTCCTGCGGTCCCGCCTCTTACTCCAGCTTTCCATAACCGGCAGGAAACACTCCACTTCCTTGCCTTCCAGCCTTTTCACCACGTCCTTTTCATGGTTTACCTGAACATAGATGGCATACCACTCCATATCCGATGAGGGCTGATACAAGCGCTGCTCGGCTTCTTTCGCCTCGATAGGGCTGTTTTCCGGGCTTCCCATTTGGCTTCTTTCAGCTCAACAGGCCATTGGGCGCCTGAGCCGTTTTCCTTTCGATCTGAGTGTTAATGACCGGATAATCCCGATTGCTCCCCTCAGGATAATCAAAGTGAAGCCAAAAGTCACCCCCTGGCTTTTCTTCCCACTCACCCACTCACCCTCGCACCCACTACCCGTTTACCTTTTTCCCGGCGGAAACGAGATCAGCGATTATCCAGGGGGTCTGAATCCGCAACATGCGGCTGCTCTTATCGCTATAGACAAGAAAGCCTTTCTCCAGGCCATGGTTGAAAAGATCGCGCGTTATGACGACATCCTCGGTGCAATATTTTATGAGATTTTCCCACTCGCCTTTACGGAACCACGCGACGGCCTGGAGGCCGTCGCCCCCTTTCGGGCGTCCGAGCGTCTTTTGCGCGAGGTGTCCAAGACCCAGGCGAAAACCCAGTCCTTTGTGAATCTCGCTCAGGATGTCAAACGTGGGGAGCCCGTCCAGGTCAAAGGGAGTGTAGGCCCGCAGGACCCGGTAATCGAAACGCGAAATATTGAATCCGACAATAAGGTCTAGTTTCTTGAGGTCTTCGATGAGTTGTGCAATTTCATGCTCGCGGTAGACCTTGAATGTGCCGGCGGGAGCCTCATGCAGAACTGCCACCGATACACGCATAAGGTGAGTATTTTGCCATCCGCCCACCTCATCTGCCAGCTTCTGGGTTTCGAGGTCGAAAAAACCTATCCGGAATTCCGGGCACTTGCCTCCGTGGGACTCAGAGGTCAGGCAGCCGGAAGCAAGATCATTTTCGCCCTTTGCTCCCTGTGGCTCGATACCATCACAGAGCTGCTTTTCAGCGGAAAGATACTTCAAAAGTTCAATCGCAGCCGCTTTGTCCAGCGGTTTGTTTCCCGATCCGCACTTGGGCGAATGGATGCAGGCCGGGCATCCCTGTGAGCAGCCGCAGGATGCGATAAGCTCTTTTGTTCTCTCGATCAGGGGCATGATTATGTCATAGCCGCGTGCGGCCAGTCCGATGCCGCCCGGGAAACCATCGTAGACGAAAACGGCGCCTTTTTCGATCTGCGGGTGCATGGGAATCGAGATTCCGCCTATATCATTGCGGTCGCAAACTGCGAAGAGGGGAAACATGCTGATCAGCGCGTGCTCGATAGCATGAATCCCACCCATAAAATCGAGGCCGGCTTTTCTGATTTTGGTTTCCAGGATGGGTTCGATTTCGATCCAGAAACCGACAGTCTCGAAGGTCTGCGGCGGAAGGTCAAGCGGGTTCTTTGAAAGAAGCTCGTGTGAGAAAAGACGGCGGGTCTCGTAGGCGGTTATGTACTCGGTTACCCGCAGACGGCCCATCCGGATGATGAAGTTTCCGGCAGGCTTGGATGCCAAATTCTCCAGTATTTCTGTTTCCTTGGAGCTGACCGCCCGCGTGAAATAGGGGACACTTACGGGAGTCGCATGGATCACCTTGTTTTGCAGATCGAGTGATTCTATCGTATACGTTTCTCCCCGGTGCAGATAAATCGCCCCGGTGTGGCATTCCTTGAGCGCCCGGATCCCTTCGTTTTTCCCCAGTGTCGATGTCTGGCCGTTGCTGGTCCTTGTGATCGTATAGGAGAGGCCCACTGAACGAATGTCTATGAGACGGTGGGGCCGGCGGCGGCGCATATCCACTGGTCGCCCTCGAACGTTTGGAGAATACGGCCGCACCGGGTAAGCTCTTTAAGAGCTTGTGAGAATTTTTCTTCAAAAAAATCCTCATCGGATGAACATATCGGAAGCTCGGCGGCCGCGCACGGCATATGTGCCTTCAGGATTTCGGGATTGAACGGGTCTATTACCGCGTTCTCATAGCTGCTTTCAAGGAACAGGCCGGGATGGTTGACGATGTACTGATCGAGTGCATCCTGGTCCGGGATCAGCACAATGGCCGATTCGCGGCCGGCCCTTCCAACACGTCCTCCCCGCTGCCAGGTGGTCATTACCGTCCCCGGATAGCCGACAAGAATACACAGGTCTAATCCGCCTATATCGATTCCAAGCTCCAGGGCGCTTGTGGATATTACCGCACAAAGTGATCCGTTTGCCAGCTTCTGTTCGATGACCCGTCTTTCTTCGGGCATAAACCCGGCTCTGTAAGAACTGACCTTGTTGCGGAGTCCACGGTCCATCTCCGTCACGCTCATGTGCACCAATTCGGTCAGCTTTCTGGATTGGGTAAAGGCGATGGTCTTAAGGCCCGCTTTGGCCGCCTGTACTATAAGGCGCGCCGCAGTGCCCGCAGAGTGCCCGATGCTGCTCTCGGCAGGGCGAAGGAATACAAAATGCCGCTTCGCCTGGGGCGCTCCGCTAACTTCGCTGACAGCCGCTATTTCATCCCTGGCAACCCCGGTAAGACGCGACGCAAGTTCTTCAGGGTTCCCGATGGTGGCGGAAAGCAAAATAAATCTAGGGCTGCTTCCGTAGTGGCGGCAAATCCTGCGCAGCCTCCGAAAGACCTGGGCGACGTGGCTGCCGAAAATCCCGCGATAGGTGTGCATTTCGTCGATGATCACATAGCGGAGTCTTTGCCAGAATTGCTCCCATTTGTGGTGGTACGCAAGAAGGGCGTAATGCAGCATATCCGGGTTTGTTAGAAGAACATGGGGGTGGTGCTGACGGATCTTGGCCCTCTGGTAAGGAGTGGTATCCCCGTCGTAGATGCAGGCGTCGAACCGGCGCGGGCGGTGGGACCTCCGGCCGGGATTTGCGCTATCCAACTCGCCGCTGCCTTCGGTGGCGGCGTGGCATTTGGATTCCCACCCATTTGCCGTTGAACCATGGTCCGACCTGATGGACCCGCCGCCGTCCCGCATGCCGGTGACAGCGGCGCTTCCGGCACCGTAAATCCCGGCCCCCGGCGGCTCGCCGCCGATGGCGCCGAAGAATTGTTGCAGTGAATCCAACTGGTCGTGGGCAAGCGCCTTTATAGGAAAAAGGTAGAGCGCCCGGGCGCTCTGATCGCTGACTAGCGCCTCCGCCACCGCCAGATTGTATATAAGTGATTTTCCGCTGGATGTGGGCGTGGACACAACGGTGTGCCGGCCCGACCTGATGAGCTCCAGGGCCGTTGTCTGGTGATTGTAAAGAGCGGATATGCCAAGCTTTAACAAAGCGTTTTGGATGGGCTCCGGAAGCGGAGAGGAGAGTTTGCCGAAAATAGGCGGCTGAGCCGGAAATTCAGCGTGATGGGCAATTTCAAAATCCCTTAGCCGATTTTCCAAAAGTCTTTTCAAAAAGCGCTGAATCACGGTAAAATCCGGACAAAAGTTTCTGGATAAATTGTGGATAAATGACTCGGCCACATTACCCCAAAAAGCAAACGAGGTGCAAGACGGAAGTCAGGCGGTGGGACCGCAGTCAGGATTGGCGCCGCCTTCGGCGGCGGCGGGAAAAATCCCCCCGCCCAACTCGCGTCCATCCGGGAACTCCGGATGGAAACCAACTGGCGTAAAGGCCCCCGGCCGTCCACCCTGCATCTGGATTCCGGGACGAAACTCCTTAATTTTGAAGTTGTATTGTTTGTCCATTCTCAAGATCGACCGTAGCTCCGCGAACGAATCGCCGGATTGCGCGAGTTGCCAACCGCAGATTATGCAAAAGGAGGAATGTATGGATCTCAGGGAAGCGGTGAAAAAGATACACTGGCTAGGCCATGATGCGATGCGCATCGACGGAAGCACGGTCGTTCTGGTCGATCCCTTCCAGATTTCGGCCACAAAACCTGCCGACCTTATCCTCATCAGCCATGAACATTACGATCATACTTCACCCGAGGATGTTGCCAAAGTGTGGAAAAAGGATTCCGTAATAGTCACCGGTGAGGCTTCAGCCAAGAAATTAAAAGGCGAAATAAAGATTGTGGCCCCCGGCGACAAGCTGAGCGTCAAAGGCGTTGAGATCGAGGTCGGGCCGGCCTACAACATCAACAAGGATTTCCATCCCAAGGCCGCAGGCATGCTCTCTTTTGTGTTCAAGCTCGATGGCGTCCGCTACTATCACGCAGGGGATACGGATTTCATTCCTGAGATGAAACAGCTTGATGTGGATATCGCTTTTCTGCCGGTATCCGGAACTTATGTAATGACCGCCGAGGAGGCCGTGGAGGCTGCAAAGGCGATCAATCCGAAGATAGCGATCCCGATGCATTACGGTGCAATAATCGGTTCGGAAGATGATGCCAAAAAATTCAAGAAGGCCCTGGAGGGCCAAATCGAGGTCGTGATCCTGCAAAAGGAGACTTCTTGAAGCAGGGAGCGGGGGAGCGCTGCGGCGAACTTGGCTGGCGGTCCCACCGCCTCAATGCTGCTTCCTGATTTCCTTTCCGATCTTGAAGGCGGGTCCGATTTTCTCGCCGATTCTGAAATAGGCTTTATTGGCGCCCGTTATGTACATGAGTGGATCGATCTTTGCCGGGTCTGGCTGGCCGTCTTCCATGCAGTTTTCGGAGACGTGGACCTCCTCGATCTGGCCGATAACGAGGATATGCGAGCCCAGTGAAAGAGTATGGATAAGCTTGCATTCGAGGTTGACCGGGCATTGCTCGATCAAGGGCGCGTTTTTGAGCTTTCCGTAGAATATGGTGAAATTGCAGTCCTTTGCTTTATCCGCCTTTGCGGCCCCCGAAACTATGCCGCAGTAGTCCGTTTCCCTGGCCATTCCGGCGTCAGGGATATTCACGGAAAATGTATTGTTTTCCCTTATTCCTTTCAGGGTGTACCGTTGAGGCTGCAGCGCCACCGTGATCATCGGCGGCGTGCTGGCAGCTATCCCGCTCCATGCTACAGTCATGAAGTTGGGCTTTCCGCCCACGTTGGCGCCAACCAGGAAGGCCGGCATCGGATAAATGAGGGTCTGCGGACCCAGGGTGATTTTTTTCATTTTGCTCCTCCGAAAGTGAGTGCCTCAAACTATTAATACGATCCGATAAAATGTCAAGGCGGTTGTGCAGTCCAACGCAGAACAAGGCTCTGGAGCAAAGGGTGAAAAAAGATCTGATTGCGGAAACCATGGGTGTCTTGCCTTTTTACTTTTGCCTTGCCGCAGGCATCACCGGCCCTTTTTGTGGCGTTTGAGACGATCGTCATTAAATTGGAACCGTTGCCGCCTGTAATTCTGTGCTTCGACTTACTGTTTATGTTGACATGCAAGGAGGGGAAATGCTACTAAGGTCGGTCTGATGCAAGGCGTAGGGGCCGTTAACTCAGTAGGTAGAGTATCTGCCTTTTAAGCAGAGAGTCGCCGGTTCAAGTCCAGCACGGCCCATTGATGGAAAGCTGAGAGCCTGAGAGGGCAGGGACCCTCACGGCACTAAGCGAAATAGCGAAAATAGCGAAATGTCGGAATGGAAATAATGATCGTACCGTGGGGTAGTGGCGTTGAGTTTATCGTGTTGGGCTTTTCCCACTCGCGGTAACCATTCCACGCCCCGCCGGACCTTGACAGCACGACGGCTGAGTGGTAGAAGTAGCGCTTCAGGGTCCAAGTCCTTCGGGAAGGCTTTCCGATCAATGAACAGTCCTCCCGCAATTCAATGTCCCCATCGTCTAGTCTGGTCCAGGACACCGGCCTTTCACGCCGGCGACGCCGGTTCAAATCCGGCTGGGGACGCTACTTCCAAATCAAGAGGTCAAGCTGAGAAGCTTGGCCTCTTTTTCATTTGTGCGCCCGGCAGGGCGCACTCGCTCGGAGGGACTTTGCAGGGAAGGCTCTGAGGTCACTGTGAATATTCCCGATATAGCTCCTTTCTCTTTATAATGATTTTTTGTTATATCGGTATGGCGGAAGGTTTTTGGAAATTAATCCAGAAAATCAAGTAACCCTAAACCGCTGATAATGTTCAAGATCGGACCCCAGAGAAGGAGAAGTACAGATGCGCAGCATCAAAGGAACCCGGACCGAACTCAATCTGCTGAAGTCGTTTGCGGGTGAAAGCCAGGCCCGCAACCGTTATACGTACTTTGCAGGCGTGTCGAGAAAAGAAGGGTACGTGCAGATCGCCGACATCTTCGAGGAGACCGCCAATCAGGAAATGGTGCACGCCAAGCGCTTCTTCAAGCTCCTTGAGGGGGGCGATTTGGAGATCCTGGCAGCTTACCCGGGGGGGAAGATCGGCACGACAGCCGAAAACCTTCTTGCTGCCGCTATAGGAGAGCATGAAGAGCACTCAAAACTGTATCCCTCATTTGGAGATATTGCCAAAGAGGAGGGTTTCCCGCAAATTGCCGCGATATGGGGTTTCATTTCGGTGGCCGAAAAGCAGCATGAGAAACGCTATCGCGACCTGTTGTCCAATCTGGATAGCGGAAGGGTGTTCAAGCGTGACAACGAGGTGATCTGGCGCTGCCGCAAGTGCGGCTATCTGCACTCGCACAAAGAAGCACCCGGTATGTGTCCCGCCTGTGCCCATCCGCAGTCGCATTTCGAATTGCTGGTCGAGAACTGGTAGAGCAAGTTTGCAATAAGGGGTACTTCCTAACAACTATGATTGCGGGAAGTGCCCCTTTTTCCCAAAGACAGGAAAAAGCAAAATGCCTGAAAATCTGGATTTCCTATGGAGCTAAGTCCTTGATGCCTCTGGGAATTGAGCCTGTTGCTTTCCTGCGCCGGGCCTGGCCGGC
Organism: uncultured delta proteobacterium; assembly: GCA_963725365.1. GTDB lineage: Bacteria > Desulfobacterota > Syntrophobacteria > Syntrophobacterales > Syntrophobacteraceae > SbD1. The sequence continues at coordinate 7,555 of CAVRZU010000122.1, forward strand.
AGCTCGGAAATTTCCCGTTGCTTTCTCTTGAATCCGCGAGCACTTTTGATATACATATATATCAATTGGAATCCCTACAAGGAGAAAAGCATGCTCGCCATAAGGCTGCCAGAAGAAATCGAAGCCCGGCTCGAAGCCCTTGCCAAGGCCACGGGACGCACGAAGACTTTTTACGCAAGAGAGGCAATTGTTGAGTATATCGATGACCTCGAAGATATCTACTTGGCCGAGAAGCGGTTAGAAGATCTCCGTGCAGGCCGCAGCAGGACTTATACACTTGAAGAAGTGGAGCTAAGCTTGGCCTGCTGGAGGATTGAGTTCGAAGACGGGGCAAAGAAGGAACTTGCCCGGTTAGATCGGCGGGCGCAAAAAAATATCTGGCGATTTCTCAGTGAACGAATTGCCACAGAAGAAGACCCTAGACGGTTTGGAGATCCATTGCGCCGTGATCTTTCCGGCCTTTGGAAGTTTCGGGTGGGAGATTTCCGGATCGTGGCCGAGATCCGGGAGGAAGAGGTGCTGGTTCTGGTGATCAGGGTCGGCCGCCGCAGCAAGGTATACGGCGGTCCTTAGAGAAGGTTTCCATTTCCTCGACCTGCTCCAGCATGCCCTATAATCGATTTTCGCACCCTGGCCCCGTATCCCACGTCCTGAAGTAGGAAGCACGGAGCAGGAAGCAAGAATAAGAACGCCTTCCTGCTCGAACTGCTTGCCTCATTTTTACGCTTCCCGCTCCTTGTTCCCCCGCTTCGTTTTCAATAGCCATCCCTGCGATCGCGGCCGGCCCGGGAACCGCAGGATGAAAAGTAGGCATCGTCAATCCATGTCCATCTGAAAACTTGGATTATACAAGTTTGTGGTCGGTTATGTGAGAAGGAACTCAAAACGTTTTTTAATGACAAAAAAGGCTTTGGCCGGATAGAATCCAACTCGCTGGTCCCTTATTCACAGAAGCTGAAAGAGACTGGATTCGGAAGGTTAGCGAAAAGGTCGAACATCTGTTTGAGTCGCATGGGGAACGGGTATTTTTAGAGGGTTGCCGCAAGGGTGGAAAGATGCTGCAAGAATGGCTGGATGCTGCGCGACCAAAGACTCTCACTGCATCTGTGGTTCCGGTCATTGTCGGCACCGCACTTACAAAAGCTTGTGATTACCAGATTCACTGGTGGATAACTATTCTTGCGCTTTTTTCTGCAATGGCAATCCAGATTGGAACGAACCTGGTAAATGACGCTGCTGATTTTAAAAGAGGCGCTGATGATGAAAATCGCGTCGGCCCGCGCCGCATGACCCAAAGTGGAGTTTTCACATATAAGCAGGTCATGATTTCCGGAGGCGCATCTTTTGCTATTGCAGCCATCCTTGGTTTGCCGCTGATATGGCGCGGCGGCTGGCCCATCCTTGTCATTGGCGCTGCCTCGATTGCCTGCGGCTATTTGTACACGATGAGCCCTGTTGCTCTAGCTTACAATGGGTTGGCCGATCTTTTTGTTGTGCTCTTTTTCGGTCTGATCGCTGTGGGCGGACTCTTTTTTTTGCAGACACAAAGTCTGCCTCTCGATCCTCTTATTGCAGGCGTTCAGGTTGGCATGCTCGCCACAGCTCTTCTTGCGGTTAACAACTTGCGTGATATAGACGGTGATCGACGTGCCGGAAAAAGAACATTGGCTGTGCGCTTTGGGGAGCGCTTTGCCAGGGCTGAAATTCTATTTATGGCGTTCGTTCCTTTTTTGTTGAGTTTTTTCTGGATTAAGCGGGGATTTTATCTGGCATCTTTGTTGCCATTCCTGGCGAGTCCAGTTGCTTGGCGACTCGTGGAAAAAGTTTATAAATTTGAGCCGGGCGCCATTTTTAATCGTCTTCTGGCAAGAGCAGCTTTTCTGCATTTCCTTTTTGGTTTTCTTTTAAATTTGGGGTTTGTGTTAAGGTAAAATACTTTCAGTAGATGCCGTTTTAGGCATGTGCCGTCTGCTGTTCTTTTAAGCACACGCCTAAAACGGGTTAAAGTGAATCTGCCGTCCGCAGACACCTGGAACCCATCGGGGGTCCGGTTCAGATGTCTGGGAGGAGTTGTTGTTACCCGGCACTACCCATCGGATTCGGCGTCAGGTTGACCTTTTCATTGGGAAGGCAGGCGACCTCGTGAATGTCGATGTAGTCAGTGTAGGCCGGCGTTGAAATACAGGCAGCGTTAAAGGCGGCTCCAGGGTTGTCGTAAGAGGAAGAGCCGGTTTCGGCTTCGCCAGTGGGGACCAGGGCGAAAGCCATGGCCATCACCAATAAAACACTCATGATCGTCTTCATTGCTTTCTCCTTTCCGGGATCGATGTTTTCCCACTACGTGCTCTGGATACTTCGGACTGGCTCACAGATGGCACACGCGGATTGTTTTTCCAGGGAAAAAGAATCAGAGGGGGTGCAGGAACGAGGTTTTAACGGTCGGCGCCGGGCAGTTCGTCGAGCAGGGATCTGGTCTCGGATGATGGCTCTATTTCCAGCCTGGCATTCAATACCGACCGGCAGCGCCTATAGACTTCAATTGCCTGTGCCTGTCGGCCGAGCCGCAGATGGCAGATAATGAGGCGCTGATAGAAATGCTCGGCAAGATCGTCCACTTCAAGAGCCTTCTCGTAACATGCGGCCGCCCTTTCAGGTGCACCGGCCGTTTCCCAGTAGCTGCCAACACTTTGAACGCTGCGAAGGTATTTGGTGCGCAATCTCTCCCGTGGGGAAATCATCCAGGGCTGTTCCGCCTCAGAAACGAGAAAATGCCCCTTGTACATCGCAGTGGCGCTCTGGGTAAGTTGAACCGCTTTGTCGGACATGTCGCCGCACTCCTGCGGATCGGTCCAGGAAGAATTGCTGGTTTCCCATAATTTCTCAGCTTCCTCAAGGGTCTGCTCCAGCACGAAAGCATCCACCCAGAATGATTTCATGTCGAGGGAAAGCTTACCTTCGCTGAGCTGAATGGCTTTATCCCTGCCGAGCAGCTGGCGAAGGCGGTAGAGGGTAGTCTCGAAGGAGCGGTGCGCCAGATCTCCCTGGGAGTCAGGCCAGAGTGCGTCGCATATTTGCTCCTCATTCACCCTTGTGCCTCCAAAAGCGATGATGGCCTTGAGCAGAAATAAAGGCTTCTGCTGGACCTTTCCTGAAAACTGCACAGATTCCCCGTCCCGTACGATCTCGAACCGCCCAAGGGTGTAGATTTTAAATGCCCATGGCCACTCTCCACAGTACAGGGGCGGAGGATCGGGTATGAGATTGCGCTTCCGGATCAAATGCCGGACATAGTCCACCTCGATTCCAGCTTCGAGCGCTTTTTGGCAGAGTTCCGCCACCATCGTGGACATCCAGAGAAATGTGCTGACATATCCCTTATCGCGCCCGAGACAGAAAGCTTCCTTGAGCGATATCAACCCGGAAGGATCATCGCCTCTGTCGAATGCAAATTTAGCGTTGGCAAGAAGAGACATGAATTCGGCAATGGGAACACCGGCAGAGTGTGCAATGGTACGGCATTCGGAAAGATGACTCATTGCCTCCTGCTCTCTTTCGAGTTTGTGCAGAGCAAGGGCACAGCCAAAATGGTAGTAAGCTTCAGTTTGTGGAACACCGGCCTCCACGGCGAACTTCAACGATATTTCCAATTGGTGCAGCGCGTCCGAAAAGTCGCCCTGGATAAGTGACCTCCACCCGGATAGAGAGTGGTAGAAGGACTTGGCCCAAACGGCCATGTGGTCCAGGTAAGTTGCCATATTTTGAATGAATATATCAGCCGCATCCACGTCTCCTGAGTTCAGTGCGCCTGCTGCTCCATGTCCCAATAAATATACATCCATCAGGTGAACGCCGGTTCGGGAGGCAAGCTCCAGGCCTTCTTGCGCTGCCTTCATGCTTTCGGGAAACTCAGCCTTCAACCAGTAATAGAACGATTCTGTGGTTACTAAAAGTATCTGAATGAGCGGGGATATATCCTGTGTAGCTAACATCGAGTTTCTTGAAATTTTGTCAAGATTTTGTTGCCGCCGCCGAAGGTTAGAGTGGCGAACCCGGCTGGCGGTACCACCGCCCTGTTTTCGCACCATTGCGCAGAGCTGGTCGAATAAAGGTCCGGCCTTTGAAAGTTCCCCCGAAAACAGACAATGCAAGACCAGTGGTTGAAGCATCTGCATTTTTAAATTGATGTCAGGGACCATCGGTAAAAGGCAGAGCGCCCGCTCGGCCAGTCTTGGAAAATCCGGATGCTGAGGTTGCCTCAAAAAAATGGCATGCAGCGTGCTCGCTGTTAGACGAGCCTCTATCTCAGGAGAAGGAAAGGAAGGGAATTCATGCAATACCTCATAGAGCAGAGCAATTATTCTATCGAAGGGCAGATAACTGGAAAGCTCATAAGTAATTGAGTCAAATAAGCCCGATAGGGATAGAAATACCCCAGCAGGGTTCCGCCGGGCCCTGGACAGGTTGAACGACTTCTCGAAAATGACTTGACTCTCCGGGGAGAGAACGGGAGCCGGCATACCCCAAGCCAGTAAAGAAGCAATGGTTCATTATCAACGACTGCCTCGGGAAGGCTTTCTATCCAGCCCAGCAACGTCTGCCACCGCCCCTGAGAGATAAGGGCGGGAGCATTGGCGAGTATCACCCTTATCGCATCGGGCCATTCCTTTGTCTCCAGGAAAAAGCATGCCGCATCTTCGGGATACCTGTTTTTCTCAAGCACTTTGGCGGCCCTGCTCCTGATTGCCGCAAGGCGTCCCGGAGCTATCATTTCTTTTGCTTTATCCAGTAGAAATTCCCTGAAAAGTGGGTGGTACTGAAATACCTGTCTGGAGGAGGCATACCTGTTGATAAAATAATTTTTACGATTGAGATCGCTAAAAATACGGGAGGCCCTTGAGTTTTCGGTGAGATCTTCGGCCATCCGGGCGCTCATCTTGGGAAGAAAGGAGGTTTCGATCAAAAATTCCTTTGTGCATTGAGAACTTCTGTTAAACACTTCGGTGGCAAAATAGCCGAAGATTTCCTCCCGCGGAAGATCGCCGGCCGGTTGGAAATCAAGATTTTCGATTCGAAGTCTTTCGATCAGCAAGACCAAGCCTGCAACCCACCCGTCGGAGGCTCTGCGCAAAAGTGAGAGTGTCTGGCTTTCGAGATCTTTTCCCGCATTGATCGTTGCAATCGCATCGGACTCATCGGCTGTAAGCCTCATGTCTTCCCAGCCCACAAGGGCCATTTCTCCCGTCGCGCGCAGGCGGACATAAGTGGGGGGCGGCTCGCCTCTGCTCAGGACGATCACATTGACCCCCGGGGGAATGGAGGAAAGGCCCGAGTTAATGACATCATGTAACAGAGAACGATCCGGTATGTCCTGGTAGCTGTCAAATACGATTGCCGCATTCAATTTATGGGAAGATGACCGGATGCCGGTTTTGCCGATCATTCCCATGCAGAGCTGTTCAAAGAAGCGTTTGGCAAAAACGGGGATGCCATGGAGGTATTCGGGGGTGAGGAGTGGAAGAGGCTTTGGATTTCTGGGACAGGCCTTCTTTGCCGCCAGCCCCATATAGTAGAAAAAGGTCGAAACGTCCGCATCGCCCTCATCCATCTGATACCAGAGGCAAGGCGATTTACGGAAATGGAAATAGCTTGCAGCGAGTGTAGTCTTCCCCGATCCGGCCGGCCCCGATATCCAGATGATTTTTTTCCCGCTGCCTCGTTCAATCAACTGAAAAAGACGCTCACGGGGAACAGCTGTCTCGGTGTTGGGTCGAGTCACCTTTGCGGGTGCGACTTGTTTCATCCTGGCCCTCGTCGAATCGTTCAAAGAGCTGACTCTCCACGGCTGGCAACTCTATCATTCTTAATCTTCGTGTATATGGGGGAATTGGAGTATTCCGGCTTGGGGTGGGCTGTAAAATACGGGCGGGTAATCAGGGTACACAAAGTCCGGCAGTCAAGTGCGCTTGACCACTATCAGAGTCAGGGTGTTCCTGCAAAGTGACGCGTTCCAGAAGGCAAAACCCCAGGAAAGTCACGATCCACTGGAAAAGCGTTTCAGGCAATCTGGCGCTTCGCAAGTTCCGCAAAAGGGCCTTCTTGCTTCATTAATTCTTCATACGTCCCATGTTGCACGAGGTGTCCCTTCTCCAGGACATAAATTCGGTCGGCATTCATTATTGTGCTCAGCCGGTGAGCAATCACCACCCTGGTGGCTTGGAGTTTTTCCAGGCTTCGGCTGACGATTGCCTGTGTCTGATTGTCCAACGCGCTCGTGGCCTCATCGAAAAACAAGATGCGAGGCTTATTAACGATGGCCCTGGCGACCAGCAACCGTTGACGCTGCCCACCCGACAGGGTCTCGGCGCCGGGGGTAAGGACCGTGTTCATTTGCATGGGCATTTCCTTGACATCGTTTTCAAAACCCGCCTGCCGCGCCGCTTCCCATGCGTCCTCCAGCGTTAGACTGGAAGCACCCACTATGTTCTGGAAAATAGAACCGGCCATGGTTTTCCCGTTCTGCAAGACGACGCCGGTTTGTGAGCGAACCTCCCTTATGTCGAGGCTCGAAATATCCTGGTCGTCATAGTAGATGACGCCGGACGCCGGCGTCTCAAACCCCATGAGGAGGCGGAGCAGGGTTGATTTTCCCGAGCCGGAGCTCCCGACTATCGCCACGAATTCGCCGGACCGCATGCTGAGCGAGACATCGTGCAGTACATACGGGCCATCCTCTGAATATCGGAAATACACATGGCTGATTTCGATATCCCCCGTAACGACTCCCGGGGACGCCTTCGTGACGTCCACTTCCGGCAGTGTTTCCAGAATCGGTTTGGCTCTTTCATAGAGCGGAATGACATTGAGTATTCCGATCACGGCCATGCTCATTTGGAGCAAAGCGCTTTGGAAGCTGGTGAACGCTGCATTGAAGCTGGTGAAGTTCCCCAAGCTCATCTTTTCGCCGCGAACGAACACGATACACGCGAAGATGGCCATGAGAGAGAGCGTGGGGAATGCGGCATTGAAAGTAGCCAGCATGTTTTTGATATTGCCGGCTTTCATGGAGACAGCCTTGTATGCCGCGAAGCGCCTTGCCCAGATCGCAAACGCGTGATCTTCCGTCCCGGTGACCCTGAGCTTGGCAATACCGTTGATGAACTGCAGGATCAGGCCGGAGGTGGCTCCTTGTATATCCCGGAGTTTCCTTTGGAGGCGTACCTGGGCGTAGCTCATTGAACCCGTGCATACCGCGCCGATCAGGACCATCACGATGGCAACCAACGCCAGTCGCCAGTCATACCAGAATAGCAGCAACACATTGGAGATCGAGAAAATTCCCGAGAGGATCGACTGAGTCGCCACACCCGAGAGAGCTTGCCGCATTTGGTTGATTCCAAGCGTCCGGTCGGTCAGGTCCCCGGTGGTAAACTGGCGGAAAAAGGGCGCCGGCAGCGACAACAGACGATCCATCACTCCCGACTGAAGGGAAGTGTCCATCTTGCTTTCGACGCGGAGCATCGCTATTCCCTTGGTGATCTCAAACATCGTGGTGGTAAGGGTGAGAGTCGCTAAAATGAATGCTATCTGAGAAAGCAAAGAGCGGTTGGCTGCGGGAATGACGGAACTGTAGATGATTCCCGTTGCGATGGGGGTGAGCAGTCCGAGCAGGGACCCGACTATCGCCAACAAAAAGACGATCTTTAGTTCGCCGGCGCAACCGAAAAGAGAGATCTTGAGCAGATCCCGCCCCGCTACCGGACGGTCCGGCAAGGGACGGTGGAATGTCGCGGCGAAAGGCGCAATTGCACCTGCTGCGTGTCTGTTTACAGGGATGGAGATTCCTTTGCCTGGATCGTGCAGCGCATAGGTCTTTGCCGAAACGGGAAGCAATGCGACAGGTCTTTTGTCCTCCGCCATCCAGGCCAGAAGCGGACCATTATCTTTGCGCCACCATTCTCCCTTTAGAAGCACCTGCCGGGTACGGAATCTCGAAGCTCTGGCAATGAGGTCCAGAGGTTCCCGCTTGCTCTTTGCCGGCCCAGGCGGCTCCTTTACTTCGATCCCAAGCTTTTCGCCTACCAACCGGCAGGCCGCCAGGAGAGGGTCGGAGGAATCAATACCCACACCCTTTCGTTTCTCTCCGAGACTCAAAATATCGGTCAATCCGGACAGGGCGCTCTCGAACACGTCAGTTGTGTTCTTCGCCTTCAGGTCAAGCCGCTGACGCTCAAAAGCCGCATAGTCCCGAAAATTGAGCGTAAGGCATTCCATCGCCAGTCCATGGAAAAGCTGCAGCCCGTTCCATGAAACATCCTCGGCCGTGTATCCGCATGTGTCCAAAGTGCGGACCCTCGAGGCACAGGATGCCCGCAGCCAGGCCCCACTCTCCAGGGGAATCCATTCGCCCTCGGCTACCGGTGCAATGTCCGTGCGTCCCATGAAACAGGATGAACCCTCAAGTTGTCGAACCCAGAGCACCTCCGATCCCGGTCGAACATCGGTTCCCTCTTTCACGGAAGTCTCTTTGCGTGCTTCCAGAACGAGGGAAGTATTCGGGACCATTTCTTTGCGAACCGCCGAGGACAACCCGGTAATCCAATCTTCGAGCAGCAGGCATGCGGCCTCGGCCAATTCGGGATCCACCGTCAGGTCCTTGAACCGATCCAATCCGATCCTCAAGAGCGTTGTATCGGCTCTCCCCACGGCGACGAGCCCTCGACCACCACCGCCGGTCTCCGTAGCCACTCCGAACAGGACCTGTCCCGCACCCCTGTGAAAAACATGGTTTCTGATGCCCACCGGTTCGCCATTCTCGATCTTGGACGAAAAGATATCCACCTGCCCGGCTTGCACCATCCAGACGCTTCCGCCGTTGTGAAGCATCAGGGGTTTGTTGCCTGCGGCTTCCACGGGAGCGCCTTCTTTCAAGAAAACCGATTCCATGCGCTGTCGCTCTCCTGATTTCGACCGGAAACCATTTCCTTTGGATGCACTATACGAAAAATCCGATATAGAAAATTCTACCGCGACCCGATCAGGTTGGCGTAAGGGCCGTCCACTTTCTTCAGGTCCTCGTGAACCCCGCGCTGCACGACCTTTCCCCGCTCAAGCACGATTATCTCGTCGCAATCCCTTATGGTGCTCAGCCGGTGGGCGACAATCAGACAGGTACACCCTCTGCGCCTTATATTGTCATCTACCTCTTTTTCCGTGGTGACGTCCAGCGCGGCAGTGGCCTCGTCAAGGATCAGGATCGTGGGGTTGGCGGCGAGCGCCCTGGCGATTTCAATACGCTGGCGCTCCCCGCCGCTGAAATTGCCGCCATTTTCGGCTACTGCGCTGTCATAGCCTTCGTTGCGGGCCGTAATGTCTTCATGGATACAGGCGTCCTTCGCCGCTTGCATAATTACGGTCTTGGGCATCGTCTTGTCCCAGAGCGTCAGATTGTCGCGCACCGGCCCCGCGAAAAGGAAAATATCCTGATCCACATGAGCGATGGAATTTGTCAGGAGCCGGCGGGGCAGATTTCTCCGGGGTTTGCCATCGAACAGGATTTCGCCCTCCCAGGGTTCGTAGAGCCCTGTTACCAGCTTGGCGATCGTTGACTTGCCGGAACCCGTTGCGCCCACCAGCGCCACTCTGGCGCCAGGTGTCATGTTCAGAGTGAAACCTTGTATAAGAGGCGGTTCCAGGCTGCTGTATCCGAATGTGATGTTTTTCAGTTCGATATATCCCGAGAGTTTCGGAAGCTCCGAGTCTCCAATCACCTCCCGGCATAGCTCCGGTTCCTGTGCAAACTGCCGGTCAACGGGGTAGTTGAACACATCGTCCAACCGGTTCATGTCCCCTACTGTTTCCTGAAGTTTGCCTCCGAGGTCCATGATCTGTTTGATCGGGCCGCTGAAGTTAGTCATCAGCATTTGAAAGGCGAGGAGCATGCCGATACTCAGATATCCGTCCATCACTCGCATCGCTCCCAAAGAGAGGATCAGGACCGTATTGAACCCGGCAAGGAGCGTCGGAATCATGGAAAGGTACTGTGTGGATACGGCCAGTTCTTGCTGGGCATTGAGAGTCTTTGCCTGATAGCCTGCCCATCTGGAGAAAAAATCGGACTCTGCGCCGGTTGCCTTGAGCGTCTCGATCGTTTGCAGGCCGTTGATGGTCGTACCGACAAGCTTCCCCTGTTCCTGAAGCAACCGCTGGTTGACGTCCACCCTCCTGCGCGATATGAACCTCAGCGCTCCCAGGTTCAGGAGTGCGGCGCTGATGCCGACGAGAGTAAGAATGACGTCAAACTGAAACATCACGACCGCGTAAAACACGATCGCGACCAGATTTAGCAAATTAGGGGCAATGTCCCCTGAAAGAAGCACGGCGACCCTATCGTTGGTCTGGCCACGGTAGCCAATCTCGCCGCCGAATCGCTGGGCGAAAAAACCAATGGGCAAGCGGAAGATGTGGCGGAAGAACCTGGCCGAGAAACTCAAAGCAAGCTTGGTCTCAAGCCGCAGGAGGCAGGTTTGCTGTCGCCATGTCAACGCCGCGTTGAGCAAAGCCGTTGCCGCCATGACTATGAGTAAGGGTTTGAGCCAGCTGGAGAGCCCATGGACCATGATATTGTCCATGAAAACTTTCAAGATCGTGGGCATCATCAGGCCGGGGACCACGAGTAAAAGACCGGCCAGGAAAGCGTAGGCCAAGGCCTTTCCCGAACCGCTCAGGCGGCTGTTGAGGGACGTGAAAAGACTGCGTTTTTCTCCGCCTTTCCGGAAATCGGGTCCTCTTTCAAAGATCAGCGCCACGCCGGTGAAGGCCTGATCCAGTTCCTCCAGGGTTACGGTCCGCCTCCCCGAAGCAGGATCGTTGAGGTAGACTTTCCTTCTTTTTATTCCTTCCAGCACCAGGAAGTGGTTGAAATTCCAGAAGAGAATCATCGGGAGAGGCAAAGTCTTAAGATCTTCGGGTTCAGTCTAAATCCCCGGGCCTCAAGGCCGTATTTCCTCGCCGCTTTGAGGACATTGCCCGCCTTGCTCCCGTCCCTGGATACTCCGCAGTCGGCGCGCAGGATCTCCAGCGGCACTATCCGGCCGTAGTAGCCGAGTATCATCGCAAGCGACGCCGCACCGCACTCGTTGGCCTCCATCTGAAGGACCGTCGGCGTCTTCACGCATTTGTTCCGCCATAGTTCCCGGGGCTTATCGATCGTTTGCGCCACGGTCTCAATCATGGCCGGCGCCAAGGAGGTATTTCTTCAGCAGGGGCATCACCAGTGTGATCGGAGGCTGCCGGTAGACCACCACTTTAGCGCGGCAGACGGTTCCGGTATCGATCTGGACCGGAGGCCCTTTTGATGACGACCATTTGTATTTGCTCTTTGTATTCGGGTCTCGGATAAGGTTGGCGTATACTTCGATTGGCGCCGTTTTTGAGGCAAAATCGTCAACAAGCTTTTGGTTCCGCAAGTTGTGGAGCATTTCCTTTGGCGTCACCGGAAATACGGAAACCCGCGTGACGATTGCGAGTACGTAGCCCCATTCTTCGGCTTTAACCGTCGCAGGAGTGATCTGCACCTCCATCCCGGGTGCAATCTTTTTTCCATCCCCCGAATCCATATACAGGACAGCCATCAAATACTGGACTCCCTCGCCCGTCGGTTCCATCATTATTATACTGTCTCCGGCACTGACAGGGGTTCCCACTTGGGCTTCGATTTCCAGCACCCTGCCGGAGCAGGTGCTTATCACCGCGAAGTTTGATTCGAGATGATTGAGATCGTCCATGAGTTTCGGCTGGGCGACCCGGGCTACCAGTTGCCCCCTCTCGACTATGTCCCCGGCTCTCACATAGATCTCCGTGACCTCGCCTGCACTTGAAGCTTCGATGTCCAGGATGCCCCCGGCTTTCATTAGAATTCCCTGACCCGCCACCTCGGTTTCGATGGTGCCGTATATTCCCCAAAGAACAGAAGCAGCCAATGCAATGCCGATGGCCAGGAGCGCCACCCACGACTTCGGGGTAGTTACCTGGAGCAGTTGG
>CAVRZU010000123.1:0-12108 GCA_963725365.1 uncultured delta proteobacterium
TTCATTGCGCATGCTGCGCAGCATCCGCTGAAGCCCGGCAAGCAGATTTGTTTCATCATCGACGAAAAGGATTTTTTTCATTATCTGCCTTTTTGGAGTTGGTGTTCTCAGAGATCTGGTTTGCACTCCAAATCACCCACGCTCCAGGACCCTGCGAATTGTCTTGGCAAGGGAGGCTACTGTGTAAGGCTTTATCACAAGCTCACGAATTCCTGCCTCCTTCGCCTGTTTTGGATTGATCTGATCGCTAAATCCGGTGCATAAAATAATAGGGATATTTGTGCGTATCGCCATTATCTCTTTTGCGAGATCTCGGCCCGTAAGCTCCGGCATGGTCATATCAGTTATAACCAAGTCAAATGAATCAGGCTCATTGCGGAAAGCTTGCAGAGCATCGAGGCTGCTCGTTTTGGCGGTAACTGCATAACCAAGGGATTCCAGTATTTCCTTCCCCAGATCAACCAGGACTTCTTCATCATCAACAAATAGTATGCGCTCGCTGCCGGTTGGAACCGTTTCCACCGTTGGGACTTCCGGTGAAGCAATTTCCTCAAATCCAGGCAAAAAGACGTAAAAGGTGGTTCCCTTACCCGGCTCACTGCTCACGGTGATCTTTCCGCCATGGCTTTTGATGATGCCCTGAGCAACCGAAAGTCCAAGTCCCGTTCCCTCCCCGGTTGTTTTAGTCGTGAAATAAGGATCGAATATCCGCTCGATAACGGCGGCATCCATTCCGTGACCGGTATCGCTCACAGTAAGGCATAAACAGGGCACTTCCTCAAGGTCCGAGTGTCCCGATCCTGATCCTGGTGTTAGATTACAGGCTTCCGATAACTCTACACTTAAAATTCCGCCTTTGACCCGCATAGCGTGAGCCGCGTTGGTGCAAAGATTCATTAATACCTGATGGATCTGAGTCGGATCGGCCAAAACTGCGTCTCGTCCTGGACTGATTGTCATCTTCCGGCTAATCTTGATGGTTGTGGGCAAAGATGACCTCAAAAGTTTTAGCGCCTCTTTGATAATTGGAGTAATCCGTACCGTTTTTTTATCTTGCTCGCTCCGGCGGCTGAAAGTCAGGATTTGCCTCACCAGTTCTTTTGCACGAAAACCCGCCTTTAGCACCTGATCGAGGTTGCGTCGCAGCCCGCTCTCTTCCGGGACTTTTGCCTGGACCAGTTCCGTATATGCGATAATTGGCGTCAGAATATTGTTGAAATCATGTGCAATACCTCCGGCAAGCGTGCCGATGCTCTCCATCTTCTGTGCCTGGCGAAGCTCTTTTTCCAGTTGTAATTCACGGGTGATATCCCGATGAATGCTAACATAATTTCTGATATCGCCGGAGCAGTCTCGAATCGCTGAAGCCGTGACCTCGGCGTCGTAGGAGGAACCATCCTTCTTCTTGTTAACGATGTGCCCGGACCACGCCTCACCCCTCGATAGAGTTTCCCGCAACTGCCTGTAGAAGGTTTCATCATGATTATCGCTTTTGAGAATGCGAGTGTGCCGGCCGACAATTTCATCTCTGCCATACCCGGTAATGCGCTCAAAAGCCGGGTTGGCATACTGGATATTCCAATTCGCGTCAGTGATGATAATACCTTCGGCAACCTGCTCAATGGCTCTTACCAGGCGCATGCGCTCTTCTTCGGCCCGTTTGCGTTCGGTGATATCGCGAATTATTCCTTCGACCCCGACAACGTTGCCGTTCCCGTCCCTTCGCAGTGTGCTGGTTGCCGACACGGAAACCGGCGAACCGTCTTTTCTGCGAAAGGTAAGCTCATAATCCCTAACGACACCATGTCGCTCCAGTTGTTGAATCAATTCCACACGCTCATCCGGATACATCCAAAAGCTCTTCACCTGCCTGCCCAGGATCTCTCCGCAGGACCCGCCGTAGAGCCTGGATGCCGAGGGGCTGATCATGGTGATCTGCCCGTCCTTATCGGTCCGGTAGAAAACGTCCTGTATATTTTCGACCACGCTGCGGTAGAGTTCCTCGCTATCCTGCAGCATTTCCTGCGTTTTCTTGAGTGCAGTGATATCGCGGATAGATTCAATGGCGCCAACAATGTTACCTCTACTGTCGTAGAGCGGCCGGGCTTTGCCCAAAAGGATACTGATCTCCCGCCCCATCATCGTCACGTTGGCTTCGGTCAAAAGAATATCTCCCTCTTTCTTTATAAGAGGGTAATTCTTCCAGATTGCTTCATCGGGTTGAGATGCCAAATCAATCAAGAGTGGCCTTCGAGCCCCATAAAAAGGCAATGCGTATTCATAGTCTCCTTTTCCCAGGATATCTTCAGCCTTCAACCCTGTCATTTCTTCGATTGCCCTGTTCCAGGCTATAACTTTTCCTCCCCGGTCAATTGCAAAGGTTGCGTCCGGCAGGAAATCAAAAATTTGTGACAGTCGCTGTTTAGATTCTTTCAAGTCACTTTCGACTCGCTTGCGTTCCGTGATGTCGATGGCAACACCGAGCACAGCTCGAATATTTCCGCCATTTGTGTGAAAAGGAACCTTGGTAGTTTGAAGGAAACGCAGATTCCCTTGAGCGTCCGTATAGGTTTCCTCAGGGATGAACATGGTTTTTCCGCTGCTCATCACTTCGCGGTCATCTTGCAACATTTGTTGGAGTTCGTTTTCTTTCGAATGAAAATCGGCATGATTTCTTTCGATAAGAGCGTCGACCGTCGTACTGTAGGCCTTAGCGACAGTCTTATTTGCCAGAAGAAATTTCCCATCCCAATCTTTTACAAAAATCATGTGCGGCACCAGATCGATTATCTGCCGGAGCCGCGCCTCACTGTTTCCCAAAATCCTCTCTGCCTGTTTTCGCTCGGTTATGTCCAGCATGACCCCGACCATGCCGGCTATTTTTCCCGAAAAATCAGAAAAAACGGCCTTGGTAAATAAGACGTCATGCAGGCTTCCGTCAGCATATTCAACTGATGCATCGTATTGTTGAACCCCGGGAGCGTTAAACAAAGCGATATCGGCCTGACGGTATATGTCGGCAAGTTCTCCGGGCGCGATATCATAAACTGTTCTACCGATAACTTCGGCCTTGGACCGGCCGATATAGGTTTCGAAGGCAGAATTGCAGCCAAGATAAACGCCATCGGTATCTTTGTAGAAGATCGGGCTTGGGATTGTGTTAATCAGCGTTTGAAGAAAGTTAAGTTGCTCTTCGGTACTATCTTTTGCTCGCTTTTGCATAATGAAATAGACTGCCAAAGCACCTGTGAGAAGCAGTCCGATTGTAAGGACACCCCAGGGTCTCCAGGTTTGTCTGCTTTCGATAAAGCCGCGAGTTGGTTTTTGGAGGACCAGCCATTCTCTATTGGCGAAGCGAAATGTTTTACTACTCTCGAGATGATCGTCCGATCTTACCTCTCCGCCTACCTTTGAGCTATTCCCGGTCTGCGGCGCATGGACATAGAGAAAGGACTCTTCCCGCACAGCCGATCTGTCATATAGATAGATATCGATGCCGCCGGGTTTAAGATACGTTAAGGATTTTTCGATAAGATCGCCCACCCTGAAGACACCGACGGCAAAACCTTTCAGGTTTGCTCTGCGACTCGTTATGGAATCCGCTGGCAGACCTTTACGGTAAATGGGCGCAAAAACCAGGAAACCAAACTGATCGCCTTTTTCCTGTACCAGCTTTATCCTGGCTGTGGCGGCCGGCTCACCCGTGTCTTCGGCCTTTTGCAGAGCTTCCCGGCGATTCGAATTCGCTATTGGGTCAAATCCGAGCGCAATTTCATTGCCCGTGTACGGCTCAACGAAATAGACGGGGAAATACTCTTCGCGGTCACCTGCACGAACGATTTTCCCGTGTGTGTCCTGCTCGGTGATTTGAAAATCGGAGAATCCATCCCGCCTGGCATCTTCTTCACACGCACGCCGCTCGGAGTGTTCAATGCGTGGTATCCATTCAAATGCTTGAACATAAGGCTGAAGGGCCAATAGAGGTCTTGTCAAATCTGAGAAGGCGGACCTGCCGACTTTCTCGGTACTGTCATAAAAAGCCTTTATCGAAGACAGGATATACAGGCTGGATTCAATCTCTCGCCTTATGGTCTCGAAGTGGGTTTCTGCTTCATGTTCGAATTCGGTCCGTATAACCTGCATATCCCAGTGCAGCGACAAAAAGAAGCCCACAATGGAAATCGTGACTCCAATCAGAACGGTAGCGATCGGGCCGCAAAACCGCTGCGCTTTAATTCCAAAGCTCATGATTTCCATTCCTCTAAAATGCTCAAGACGGGCGTAAATTGATTTTATCGAGCATAATAGAGATTATCGACCGGAATTTTCAATTCGATCAGTCTATTCTTTCTTTCGCCGGCGCTAATTGCGGCCGGCGACCTCAGTACCCAATCCCTCACCGTCACCCCCCAGTGGCAGCCTTACAAAAAAAACAGTGCCCTTGCCCACTTCTGAATCAACCGTGATGGTCCCGCCGTGTTTGTCCACGACAACCGAATGTGATATGGCCAGACCCTGGCCGGTTCCCTTTCCGACCTCCTTGGTGGTGAAGAAAGGATCGAAAATCTTCGGCCTTATATTTTCAGGAATCCCGGTCCCGGTGTCGCTGATGCTGACCTCTGCCCAGTTGTCCTTGGAGCGGGAAGTTATCCTGATGGTCCCTTTCCCGTCTGAACCGTTTTTTTTCAGGGAGTCTGCTATGGCATGGGCTGCATTGATTATCATGTTCAAAATCACCTGGTTGATTTCTGCAGGTAGACAGGGGACAAGCGGAAGGTTGGAATCGAAGTCCGTCACTATTTCAGCCACGTACTTCCATTCATTTTTGGCAACCGTGATAGTGCTCTCGATTGCCTTGTTCAGGTCAATATTGGTTTTGGAATCCGTGCCGGGGTGAGAGAACTCCTTCATCGCGCGAACAATCCTGCTTATGCGCTCTATTCCATCGAGAGACTGCAGGACAGCCTTTGGGGCTTCTTCTCTCAGGTATTCCAAATCAATCTCGGCAGAGACCTCCTCGATCTTTTGGACCAGGTCTTTAGCCAGGTTTTCGGACCTGAGGCGATCAAGGAGTTGATCATGAAGAGCATGCATCCGTTCCAGATCGACGCAAACTTCCTGGAGAAACCGGGTGTTATCCCCCACGAACTGCGCCGGAGTGTTGATCTCATGCGCAATTCCGGCTGCAAGCTGACCGATCGATTCAAGCTTTTGCGCCTGCGCCAGTTGACTCTCAAGAATTCTTCTCTCCGTAACGTCGGAGCCTAGAAGAAGGACGCCTGGAGGATTGTTTACGGCGCCATTGAGCGGACTGAACGTAATTTCCAGAAAGCCTTCCTTGCCGTCGTTTCGCAGGAAACGGCAGTTGTGCAGCTTTGTTGACTTCATCCCGGTCCGGCAGGAGGAGATAGTCTCGGAGATTTTCACCCGGTCCCACTCGATCCCGCATTGATGCAGAGGTTTGCCCACAGCTGAGTTTTTTCCAATGCCGAAGGTCTTTTCCGCTGCTTTGTTCCATCTCATTATTCTACCTTCTGCCGTTAAACCGATCAGAAAAGATGGTATCGAAGCGAACACCTGTGCCATTTCAGAATTAGCACATTGCAGTTGTTCCTCGGCTTTCCGGGTCTCGGTTATGTTCCTGGCCAGATTTATCAGTCTTGTTACCGTCCCGTTGCCGTCCTTTATCGGCACCGATCTCACCTCCATTATCTCGCCCTCTGCCGTCGAGATAACAGCGGTCCCGGGTTCTCCGGAATTAAAAGCATCTGGCGCGGGGCAACCTTCACACGGTTCTTCCCGGTCGTGCAATTCCTTGTAGCAGAAATGTCCAACAAGAGATGATGGTTCCTTCTCCTTTCCGGCCCTGGCGGTATAAGCTCGATTTGCCCAGATCGCCTTTAAATCGGGCGACAGCAGCACCAGGATGTCGGGGATGGCGTCTAAAAGAGCTTGAAACTCCTGGTAGAGGTTCCTATATTTTTCTTCATTTGCGTGGGAGGCGGCCTCCGACTCACAAAGGGATGCCTCCATCGATCTGCGGAGTTCAACTTCCTTTTGGAGTTCCTCGTTGGCTTTTTTGACTGCACTCAGGTCCCTGGCTACTGAAATGCTGCCTATATCATTGCCGGCGCTGTCTTTGAGCAGAGAAATGGAAATCTCGAAAGTGGCAACACCGCCATGCTTTTTTGCCATGTCAATAACGTAATTCTTGACGGAACCATCACGCCGCAGATCAGTGAGCATCTCGTCGAGGCGGTTTTTGTCCGGATACAACTCAAAGGCTGATTTCCCTCTCATTTCTTCAAAGGAGTATCCTAATAGTTCGGCTGCTGCCGTATTCCATTTTATGAATTTACCATGTTCGTCTACTATTGCGATAACATCAGGAGAGCTTTCAAAGATATTCTCGAGGTATTCGTTAGTCGCCGCAAGCTCCGCAGTTCTTTCCGCTATTCTGACCTCCAATCCGTCATAAGCTTCAAGAAGTTCCTGTTCCGCCATTATTTGCTCTATACTTCTCTTTTCGAGCAACGATGCCATATCATCGAATGATTTTGCCAGTTGCCCAAGATCATCAGGAGCGTGCGGCAGACTGGTCCGTGTGGTCAGATCGCCTCCGCCGAACCGCTGCACTGCAGAGGTCAAACGTGCCATCGGCTTTACGAAGCTCAAATATCCTAAGATTCCTACCAGTAAAAAGGATATAACGGCGGCGATCCCCAACAATGACAGGTTCATCAACATCTTGAAATTGGCTTTTTGTATTATCTGATCTTTCGGGATTCCAACAAGCATATACATGTATGGAGCCGTATCGTCCCGCATACGCAACTGTTTGAAGGCATAGATGCGATGTACGCCGTCGCCTCCGGCTCTCTCGACAATCCCTTCGGCCTGGTTGCCGGACATGATGCGCAAATCATCTTCTGAAAAGACTTTCCCGGCAGCAGATGCAGCGTGCTCCGGAGTTCTGTATAAACGCATTCCTGCATGGTCCACGATTGTAAACGAGGAACCTTCCGGCAGTTCGACTTTCCCTATGAAACGAGAGAACTCGTCAAGCTTAAAGCCTGCAACGAGGAAACCAGTCAGAGAATTATTTGCATCCAGGACAGGAAGAGCATAACTGATGACATGGGAATTGCTGACTCTCCCGAGCAAGTACTCACCAGGGGAAAATTCGAGCGTCCTGTTTGCATCCCGAACGTCTTTTTGATTAGCAATGTTGATGCCCGGCTTAAGAGGGCGGGAAGCGGCAACAAAATCTCCACTCGGAGTCGCAGCAGCTATCAGCGAGTAGAAAGAATAGCGGTGCTGCAGTTCACGAAATAAATCATTGCACGCGTTTGCATCCAACTGGAGGACTTCAGGCAAAAGAGCAAGAGCGCCGAGCATCTGTCTTGTGGCAATGGCGACCTGCTCCTGTTGGGCTGCCAGGCTTTGGACCAGCAGCAAGGCATTGTTTTTTTCATATTCGATCTGCCGGGATCGTTGTTCAAGACTCGAAAGAACTACTACTCCGAATGCGGGCAGGAAAACGCAGATTAAAAACAGTCCCAACTTTTTCCTGGTTGATATTGATCTAAACTTTTTGCCGATCATCGCTGTCGCCTCTCCGGGGATTGCGGGCACGGCCACCCCGCATCAAGAGCCCGTCCCGGATTCGATATGATATCCGTGACAGGCTCTTAGCGGAGCAGTAGACACCTCACTCAAAAATCTTGCAGATCGTCCTCCTCGAATGGGATAATCTTGGCAGACTGCATTCCGGAGGCTGCCGGCATGCCTTTTCCATTCGCTCTCTTGCGATGGCCCATGGATGCTGTCTCTTGCGACAGGACTATGCCGCCGGCTTTGAGTGCATTTGGTCTGCCGCCGGCTTTGCTAAGATTCGATGCCTTGGCGTGTGGCCTTTCTGCACTGCGATTCTGCATCCCGTCGCCTGCTTTCGCCCCGGCTACCAGAGACTCCAAATCGGAAATCATTTGCTTCATCGGGTCGGCCTTTGCGCTTATCTCCTGGGCTACTTGGGCATTTTCCTCGGCGCTCCCGGCATTTTGCTGAACTACTCGATCCATATCATGAACCGCCCTTGTAAGATGATCTATCCCTTGCGATTGTTCCCGGGAAGAAGCAGCAATTTCACCCACAAGCCCGCTTGTCTTTGTCACCATCTCCGAGACCTCGGAAAATTCGCCGTTATTTTTCTGAACCAAAGTTGATCCGATCTGGATTTTCTTAACTGTGCCCTCGATCAGTGCGGCGGTGCTTTTTGCGGCATCGGCCGCTCTCATTGCGAGGTTCCGCACTTCATCGGCTACCACGGCAAACCCTGCTCCGGCTTCTCCGGCCCTGGCAGCTTCAACAGCGGCGTTAGCGCCAGGAGATTGGTCTGGAAGGCAATCTCGTCTATGGTTTTGATGATCTTTTGTGTTTCCTCGCTGGCCATGGATATCTCATCCATTGAGACCGTCAATTGGACCATCGTGTTATTGGCGCGCACTACGATATCCTTTGTTTGTCTCATTAGCAGGTCGGCGTCATTGGCGTTTTCAGCATTTCTCGTGGTCATGGAAGATATCTCCTCAAGAGACGAGGTAGTCTCCTCGATGGCTGCTGCCTGCTGTGAGGCGCCCTCCGCCAACTGCTTGCTTGATGAAGACATTTTAACGGAGGCCGACGTTACTGTTTCCGCAGTTGAAGTGAGGCCTGCGATTGCAAGGTTTATCGGACGCGTTGTGCTTCTAGCCAACCACCAGCACAGCAGTGACCCGACAATGGCGACGAAAGCCGCAACCCCTAAAAACAGATTGCGTATCGATTGCATCTCGTTTGCAACATCATTGAGATAGATCCCTGAACCTACAATCCAACCCCATGGCTGAAACACTTTTTACAAATGAAAGTTTTGGCACTGGTTGGCTTTCCCCCGGTTTGGGCCACATATAATCCACAAAGCCCTCGCCCTTATCCTTGCACGCTTTTGCCATCTCAACGAATAGGGCTTTCCCGTTCGGGTCCTTCAGGCCGTTGAGATCCTTGCCGTCCAATTCGGGTTTGAACGGGTGCATAACCATCCTGGGGCTAAGGTCATTTATCCAGAAGTATTCCTGACCGTTGTACCGGAGAGCTTTGATCCTGGACGCCACCCTTTTTTGGGCTTCCTCGACTGTAAATTCTCCTGATTTTACTCGACCGTCATATTCAGCCATCAGGCTGAACGCCACCTCGGTAGTGCCCTTTAGCAGCATTTCTTTCTCGGTGCGCACTGAAGTTTGAAGCCGGAAATAAACAAAAACCAGGACCAGTGCTACGCAGATAAGTCCGCCTATCCCCAAGGAAAACATCTTTGTTGAAAGCTTAATTCGTTGCATTTTAAGTCCTTTTCTGACGCGCGCAGATCCACGCTGTCTCAGCACTCTAGTGCCTGCTATCGAAACATTTCTTGCTCTTTGAGCAAAAATTCCTCAAAAGACGTATCGCCGGCTCCCAAACGGCGGCCGACAGCGCTGGGTACAGCTCAATGGCTTCCACCCCCGGATGCTCCTGGTTTGGAATACGCCATCATCTCTATGTGCATCTGGTGTTTGGGAAAGAATGGAAGCCCCGGCACAGACTCGCACAGGCTGGGGTGGATATCTCCCGGTTTCCTACTATTTCGGCAGGAATCAACAAAATGTTGAGAACAAAATCCATCCCTTGAACAAACACGAATAATACCGGCCTGAGAGAGAAGACATGAAGACGAGATCACGGACCAGTGATAATTCGGCTGGTATTGCACGCACGGCAGGAACCGGAACGGCTCTGTGCAGCGTCGGAGAGGGATAGAACTCCGACGATATGCGACGGGTCACCGGAGTGCGCGTAAAGACGTTGCACATCTTTCAAAAACATGTGGCGGATCGCCTCGCTCAGGAGCGAGTGCACATCGCAAGATGCAACGGGGGACTTCATGATGGATTGCGCCTCGGACTCCAGGCCCGCTCCGTGATGATAGGCGACAATAATGTCAGTCTTTGAGATTACTCCGGCAGGCATGCCTTGCGGGTCTTGGATCAGGACGGCTCCCAGGCGGTGGTCCGTCAATTCCTCGATCACCGTGGCCAGGTAATCTTCCCGCCGGCAGGCCGTTACGGGAGTCCTCATCACGTCCCGCACGGTTAACATCTGCGTCCGGTCGCAACGGTCGGGGAGTTCCGACTGGCGGACCGCCCCTTTGGGACATGCCCTGCAATAACGGTAAAGAAGCGCGACCACATCCGGGTAAGAGAGTGTCCCAATCACCGCGCACGGCTCTGCGCCCTGCACCAGCAGTTGATGCACACCATTTCTGCGCATGAGATCCAAAGCAACGCCCAATTCATCGTCGGGGAAACAGGCAAGCGCAGGACCATTCATGATATCCATTGCCCGGGAATCCGCCAGGGATAACCCCCCGTAAAAAGCCCCAACGATGTCGGTTTTAGATATTACCCCGACCGGACAACCGGTCTCATCTGTGGCCAGAAGCGCATTGACCTTGAATTTGATCAATTGATTGATGCACTTGTCCAGCGAAGCATCGTGTGGCAGTTGTATCACCTGCCGGCGCATGGCTTCTTCGACAAGCAATCCCTTCAGAATACTACCTCGCGTACTGACAACCGGCATGATCTCACAAAAACTTGTTTAGCAAATGATAAAATAGGTCTGAAATGTAAACGACACCGACCACATTCTTCCCCTCGACAACCGGAAGACGGCGGATGTGGCGCTTTATCATCAAATCGGTGATGACCATAACGTGGGTTTGCGGCTTGACCGTCACCACATTGGTGGTCATGATGTCTGAAACCCGAATGGATTTAACGCGATCCAAAAGCTCGCCGAAAATTGTCTGGGCTTCCAGGTCTTCTATTTCGTTCCAAACATGAATATGCTTCGGTTGGACAAACAGAAGTATGTCATACATGGAAAGCATGCCCACGAGTTGGTCTTTTTCGTCAATCACCATAAGCCCAAAGATTCTCTTTCGTTCCTCCATGCTTGCGGTATGAAACATCTTCACCGCCTCGGCAATGCTCTGTTCCGGGCTGAGGGTGTGAAACCTGGGACTCATGATATCGCGGGCAAACATCGCGTAAAGGCTCCTTTGACCAATGAGATATTCCATCCAGGGACCTAAGTCAAGGTATGAACAATAATTCCGTCATCCGCCCAAAGCTTGACGCTTCGCTCCGGTGATTATACATAAGTAGTAGTCAATCGCCAGTGGCCGCAGAAAAGTCCTTCTCCGGCCACACAAGTCCGGTCAACGGCAACTATGACGGCAGAGGAGGTGCAGATGGCAAACGCAACTGGAACTCAATTGGCTCAACTCATTCGGGCCAAAGTGGAGGAGTTGAACAAGGTATGCAACGGGATTAATGAGGCTACGGCATCAAGTGCGCCTTCAGGACGATGGTCCCCCAAAGAAATTCTTTCCCACCTCCTGGGGCCCGACGGTCCAGGGCAGCTGCCTATTCTTCAGGCTTTTCTCGAGGGGGAAACGCCAAGGATCGACATCGATCCCGGTAATTCATTTTTCTCCGGGAAGCGAGCCATGATGACCTTTACTCAACTACTCTCGGAGGTCCAAACAGAATACGACCGGATCTCTAACTTTGCAGAAGGATTGTCCGGTGGACAGCTTGACCGCAAGGCGCACGTTCCCATGCTCAAAGAATCGCCTCTGGGAGAATATCCCACACTGGAAAGCATGATCGGCGGCCTTGGAGGGTTCCATCTTCAACTTCATATCGACCATATGAGAGAAATTTTGAAGGCCCTTTCAGGGTAACCCCACGGAGCAGAAGGGAATTTTTTTGCACGCGAAGGCGCGAAGACGCGTAGAAAGAAAAACAGATATTTCTCACGCGGAGACGCGGAGACGCGCTGAGTGTGTCAATTTGTCTTTCTTCGCGTCTTCGCGTGAAAATTTTTCCTCCATGCCCTTCGCATCTTCGCGTGGAAAAAGTCCGTCCCCATGCCCTCTGCGTCTCCGCGTGAGAAATTTCTTTCTTCGGTTGGAAAATGTTCGCCGGATAGAGTAATCTTGCTTTTTTCGCGTCTTCGCCTGAACTC
>CAVRZU010000124.1:0-11055 GCA_963725365.1 uncultured delta proteobacterium
CACCGGAACGTTGCGGAACATCTGCGTGAGCATGGGCCTCTGGGTGGGACATCCGGACCTGGACGCCGTTCAACTCCTGGCGCGGGCGGCCACGATCCCGTGCTGGACCGCGGCGTGTCGTCCCGGTTGATGCCCAGCGAACAGTACTTTCCGCTCTGCGGAATGAACTTGGCGTTCTGCCGCGAGGTCGCCTGTCTGATGTACTTCCCGCCCATGGGAGAAGACTCGCCCTACGCGCGGTTCGATGACATCTGGGCCGGGCTGGTCGTCCAGCGCATCTGCCGGCACCTGCGCTATGGCATCGTTTGCGGCCAGCCGGTGGTGGAACATCGTCGGGCGAGCGACCCGTTCGCGAACCTCGTCAAGGAAGCGCCGGGGATACGCGCCAACGAGAGCATGTGGGAGACAATTGACGCGGTCGAACTCCGGGGGGGCGACCCACTTGCGTGTATGCGAGAAATGGGCGCCGCGCTCGGCGGGCACGAGACCGGCGGCGTGTACGTTCAACGTTGGGGACGCGCCATTCTCGAGTGGTGCAAGCTATTCGATTCAGGAGACGGACGATTATGAGCAAGAAGATCATCCTTTTGACCGGCGGCAGCGGGTTCGTCGGCCAGTTGATACAAGTGGGCCTCCGCCGGCGCGGCTACCGCGTGCGCCTGTTCGATCAATACCGGGGGATCGCGGTTAATCTTTTGAGACGCCGCTACTTCGGCACCTCCAGTTCGCCGGTGGGCCAGGCCGCGGCACGACAGATCGGCAAGCTGCAGCGCAAGGTCTCTACCCTGCTGCTCGGCGGGCCTCTGCTAAGACCGAAAACCGACAACATCCTCGGCCTGCGCAGCGTGCTGGCGGCACGGTTCCGCGGCGCTCATGCCGTCGTGCACCTGGCCGGCATTCCGCACCCCTTCATGCCCGGCGCCATCGACGCCGACTTCCAGCGGATCAACTACGACGGCTCCGTGAACGTCTTCGAAGCGGCGCAGAGCATCGGCGTCCCCAAGTTCCTCTTCGCGTCGTCCGGGCAGGTTTACGGCATCAACAATCCGACCCGCATCGACCAGTTCCCCATCCTCGAGTCCAACTACTGTCCCACGCTTGCCGACGGGCAGCACATGTACGGGCTCCTCAAGCTCAAGTTCGAGCAGTACCTGGCCGGCGCGTGCGCCACCGGAGACACCCAGGGAATTTCACTGCGCCTGGAGTACCCCGGCTTCCAGTCCGACACCCCAGGCAACTTCTACGCCAGCACGTCGGTGGAGAATTTCGTCTCGGGCGTCGTCTGCGCGCTGGAGAACTCGGCCGACTTCCGGTGCGAGACGTTCAATCTCGTCGACGGCCATGTTGACGAGAAGATCGTCAACGTGCAGCAGTTCATCCGAACGCGCTGGCCGGAGGTGCCCAACTTCTCGAAGGGAAACGAGTCGCTCATCAGCGTGGCGAAGGCCAGAGCGCTGCTAGGGTACAACCCGATTCGCAACGGATCCCTACATCCAACAGTCTCTCGTATGGTGAGCGGCTGACGAGGCTGCCTCGCGCCCTGGAGCCTTGAGAGAAAAAGAATGGATCGCACCTACACTCTTGACGAACAGTGCCCCCAAGCAGCGAGGAACCTCGTGGTGTGAAAAGTGCAGGTTCGACCACTAAACGGGTTGTCTGAGAGCGCTTTAGTAGCGTTCGCCTTCAGGCGAATGCCTTAGCCAGGAACAAAATTCAGATTTGGTCAACTTTTTATTACCACTCTTGCTCGCCTCCAAAAAAACATTTTCCGAGCCACCGAGAGGTGAATTGCTCATAGCATTTCGCTCTCTATGCCCGGCTTCCTCCCAATACTGTTTGAAATCAGTCTCGTCCATGAATTCCTTGTCGCCGGCATATTTCGCGAAGAAGCTGATCACAGCTCAATTGCGCCCCTCCTTGAGCATAAGCGGAAATACTTCCAAGCACCGCAAATGACAAAACGGCAAAAATGGCCAAAGACGATTTTAAAGAAATCACCAATCTTTCTCCTCTCCTTGTACCCCTGTCTAAGTCTTTTTGCTTGCGTGGCCCTGGCTGCTCAGTGTGTTTTGCGTGTGAGCGCCTTGCTATTTAACTTCCGAGGGTTGCAAACCGTGCCAGTTCCTGTAGACGGTTTTAAGACGCTGGAACCGTTCGTATCCGAGCAGCTTTCTTACTTCCAGCGAGTAGCTGAACTCGGGTTGCAGCCAGAAGGGTCCGGGTGCCTTCCAGTTTTTTCATCTTGGTTATTGCGATTGCTTCGTTGAGGTGTTCCTCGTCTATTGCCTGTAATAATTCACTTTTCTCATCTTCCATCTGCTTTTTGAGCTGGGCAAGCCTGTTTCGATTGAAGTCGAAGAGTTTGTCCAGGTCCTCTTTTTGTTGATCGGTAATGTTCAACTGTTCCGAAAAATAGGGGATATGCCACCACCTTCCCGGTGGGATTTGCTTTGCCCGGCAAATATCCGGGAAAAGAAGCAGGATGAGCGCGATCAGAATTAGCGGAAGCGAGCAAAAGACCGACGCGGACAGATTGAGGCGCCGTGAGGGGGAGATGGTTTTGTCCCCGCGTCCTCGTGTCCCCTCTCGCCCGTGTAGAGTTTCCATTCTGCTCCAGCTTCGAGACTCGTTAAGCATCTCGCTGTCCACTATCCTCGAAAGACAGACTCAATCCATCATCCAGGCTGGCGCCGGGGGACTCAACGTCCCCTGCATCCTCACTCGGGTCCCCCATATCAACGTAGAAGCGGGGCAGGGGGTTTTCCTCGAGTTTTTCAATCTCGTTCATGAACTTTTCATCCTGGATCATCTCACGGTAAACCAGGTCCTGCGAATACAGCTTGTCCCTTTTAATAGTCAGTGGGCTAAGCAGAAGCACCATGATCGTGAATGCCAATCCCAGGGCGAGTGCGGGACGGTTTTTCCACACAGGTGCTGAGACAGGGGCACTCCTTTCGGACAACTTCGGTTTTCTGAAGCTTTCAGGCGCCAGCCCGCGTGAAATCTGTCCAAACCGTGTAAGCCGGCCTTGGAGCGCTTCCTTTTGAGCACGGCAGGCCGGGCACTCCAACAGGTGGCTGCGCAGCATCCTCTCGAGGCCCCTTTCGTCGAACACGGCCTCGATAATCTGTTTTTCATCAAGATGGCCTATTGTTTTCACTGTGCCATTCTCCCTACAAGAAATCGCTCATAACCGAATCTTCTTTGAATTTCTTTATTGCGCGGTAGAGGTGAGTCTTGACCGCGCTCTCGCTTCTTCCGATCGTCTGAGCGATTTCTCTTAGATTGAGATCGTCTACAAATCTCAGGAAAAAAACCTCTTTTTCCATCCGGGAAAACCGCTTGGTCAGCTCCTTGACATGTAGCCAGAACTCCTTTCGGATCACTGTGTCAAGCGCCCCTGGATTGAGGTGGGGTTCAACGTCCGCCACTTCAGTCGCATCCCTGTGCTCGGTTATCCCAAAGAAGGCCAGGAACTTATTTTTCCTGTGAAAGTCGTGCACCCGATTCAACGCTATTCTGTAGAGCCAGGACCGGAACCTGTCCGAATCCTTTAATTGCGGCAGGTATTTGAACGCCGACATGAAAATGTCCTGCGTCAAGTCCTCCGAATCGATCCTGGACCGGGTACGAAAAAATACCAGCCGGAAGATCTCGCCCTGGTGAAGCTCGATCAGCTTTTCAAAAGCATCCCTGTCTCCATCCCTGGCCCGTTCCACAAGAGCGGTAAGCTGAACGCTCTGCGTGGAGGAGACTTTCAGTTCAAGATCTGCCGTTGGATTCATCCCGAATAGAATACATCCTGTCGAGTATGTGATTTTACCCCTCCTGCATTCTATTCATTATGATCCACATTTGCTCATTATCAAACATTCAATTTAAGCTGATCTCCTTTTCATCTGAAATAACGGATGAGACCCCGAATTAGTTTACAAATCGGCGGTTTTTTAGGAGCAGGCCGTGAATAGGCTATTAGGCTGAAGGCTGAAGGGGTTTAGGTACTGCCTAAATCCCTTCAGCCTGAATCCCTTCAGCCTGTTTCGTGAATAGCCTATTCACGAAACTCGTTCAGACTTCTTACCCGCTCAATGATTATCTTTATAAACGGACTCTTTGGGAGGAATGACAATGGAAATCAGGAAGATTGTTTTTCCGGTCGATCTGGCCGGTTCATCGTATAGAATAGCTCCCGAGGTGCGCTCCATAGTCGAAAAATACAACGCCGAGTTGCACCTTGTCTATGTTGGGGAGACCCTTGACGGGTACAGTACTTTTTTCATTCCCCATCGGTCGCTGGACCTGATGGAAAAGGGAGGGTAAGACACTCGCGCAAAGGCACCTGGAAGATTTTGCCGAAAAGTATTTCGAAGATCTTCCAAAAGTAAAAAAAGTGGTGTTGAGCGGGAACCCGGTTGAGCAAATCAGAAAATATGTCGAATCTGAAAAGATAGACATGGTCGTTATGGCCGACCACCAGCAACTCCGGCTCGAGAGGGCAATATTCGGAGATATTGCGCAACAGATAGCCCGGAGTTCGCCAGTGCCCGTGACGCTCATTAATCCGTTTGCCGGGGAGGGGGCGCAAATCCCGATCCCGCATGCTGAAATGCATGTTTGATTCAAAACCACTGGCCACTGACGACTGCTCTAATCGCTTGACGGTTGTTTTTCGGGAAGGCTTACGATGAAGGTTGCGCCACGTTGTGGTTCGCTTCTGGCTGTAATGGTCCCATGATGGCGTTCCACAATTTTGCGGCAAATGGCAAGTCCCATGCCCGTCCCCTCGTAGTCGCTCCTGCCGTGCAGACGCTGAAACAGGGTAAACATGCGGTCGAGATATTTTTCATCAAAACCTATGCCGTTGTCTTCAATGAAAATCCTGTGGGCCCGGCCTCCGGGACACATCTCCGGGCCGTCTTCCGCCGGCTTGGCGTAGATCTTTATGACAGGTTTTTCTTCTCCGTGGAATTTGAGGGCATTGCCAATGAGGTTCTGAAAAAGCCTGCGCATCTGATTTGAATCAGCCTGGAGGGTGGGCAGGCGCCCAACTTCAAAGCGCGCACCTGTCGTCTCGATAGAGATCTCAATGTCGTTTTGCACTTCTTTGACCAGGAGGTTCAAATCGACAGCGGCGCAAGGTTCTTCCCTTGTGTTGATCCGTGAGTAGTCGAGGAGTCCTTTCACCATATCCGACATTCGCGTTGCAGCTCTAATAATCCGTCCGAGATAATCCCGGCCCTCATCGGAAAGCTCAGCGGCATTCTTCTTCTCCAGCATATTGCCGAAGGCCTGGATCTTTCGAAGCGGTTCCTGCAAGTCGTGTGAGGCAATGAAAGCAAAGTCTTGCAGTCCTCGATTGCTTAGCTCGAGTTTTTCCATATAGATTTTGGCTGAATCTTCAGCCCTTTTGCGGTCTGAAATATCGGTGACCGATATCCGGCACTGATTTGCTCCCCGGGAGCGTTCCACGAACAGGCAATCGAGCAAGGCATAAACCTCGTTTCCATGCTCTTCGTAACCAGCCTTGTCTCCAGTGTCCGGGGTTCTCCAGTCTTGAAGATTTGGAAAAGATGAGCCCTGAACGCTTGTCTTTCATTCTGTGCAATAAAGCTCGGAAAAACGAGACCGATAAGGGACGCTCTTTCAATCCTCAGTCGCTTTGCCAGGGTCAGGTTGGCTTCCAGGATAATGCCGTTCTCATCGATGCTGAGATAGCCCACGGGAGCGAAATCGTAGAGGTCGATATACTTTTCGTAGGATTCCATGAGTTCGATTTGAGCCTGCCGGAGCGTTTCATTTTGCATCTCCAGTTCGATCTGATGCACCATCAACTCATGATTGAGCCTCTGTGCCTCCTCAAGGGAAAAATTACCGGAGACGGGAAGGTCGCGGACCTTTTCCTCTCGCCTTCCTTCTGAGTTCACCGCTCCCGTTTTCTCCCTTTTTACCGTTCGCCATGGCAAGTCCTTATGAGCAGCCCCCTGGCTTTTCCTGGCTTCACGCCTGATTTTAGATGGATTGCTTTTTTAACCGGCATTGGCCGGAGTGTGTAATTGGCTGGCCTCAATATAAGAGGGAGCTTACAGAAAGCAAAGGCAAAATATAAAAAGTTCTTCAGCATTGCATACACACTTTTCCACATTCCGGCAAAAATCTGGTATATGTGTATAATATATTGCCGCACGTTATTTGGACAAGAGTACTCCTAACGCCTATCTCCGAGGTAAAAACGGGAGATGACAAAAAAGAAGAGAACCACTCAAAGCGATTCCGAAAACGAATCCGCCCCGCAATCCTTTCCTCTTGTCGCCCTTGGTGCTTCCGCTGGCGGACTTGAGGCGCTCCAGGAGTTCTTCGACAGGATGCCGCCCGACTCGGGTATGGCTTTCATGGTGATTCAGCATCTGAGTCCCAAGGGAAAGAGCTTGCTCAGAGACCTTCTGCAAAAGCACACGCCGATGGTGGTGGCGCAGGCCGAGGACCATGTGCGGGTCGAACCCAACTGCGTCTATTTGAACCCGGCTGGCAAAGCCGTCGAGATTCTCAGTGGAGAATTCCAGATAAGCGAACCGGTGAGGACTCACGGAATCAGCTTTCCAATCGATCACTTCTTTCGTTCCCTGGCGGCGGACCAGGGAGAGAAGGCCATCTGCGTCATACTTTCTGGAACCGGAAGCGATGGCTCTCTAGGACTCAGGGCAATCAAGGAATCGGGGGGAATGACTGTTGTCCAGGCGCCGGAGGAGGCGAAATATGACGGCATGCCCAGGAGCGCCATAGATGCGGGAGTGGCGGACCATATCCTTCCGGTGGGAAACATCCCTGGGGAACTGCTCAGCTACGTGAAACAACCCTACCTTAAAATCCAGGTAAGAGCGGAGATCGAAGAAAAGCAGTTTACAAATTACGTACAGAGAATATTGCTGCTGATTCGCGCGGTCACGGGCAGAGACTTCACCCTTTATAAGCAAAGTACTATCCGCCGCAGGATCAGGCGGCGCATGGCGGTCCACAAGCTCGAGAACATAAAAGTCTATTATCGGTACTTGCATGAGAACTCCGATGAGGTGCATCGTCTCCTGAAAGAACTCCTCATACTGGTAACGAGCTTTTTCCGCGACCCTGGAGCATTCGAGGTGCTGGCCGGCACGGTGATTCCGGATATACTGGTCCATAAGGAGGAAGGCGCGCCGGTTCGCGTATGGGTCCCGGGATGTGCGACCGGGGAGGAAGCCCTATCGATTGCCATGCTCTTCGTGGAGGCCATGGGCAAGCTGAACAAGCGTATTTCCTTGCAGGTGTTTGCAACCGATATCGACCCCGAGGCGATCAAGCGCGCCAGGTCGGCCGAATATCCCGACAGCATCGCCGCCGATGTGTCCCCGGAGCGGCTGAAGCGTTTTTTTATAAAGAAAAACGGTACGTACAGGGTCAAAAAAGAGATTCGGGACAGCGTGGTCTTCGCCGTCCAGGACCTGGTGACCGATCCGCCCTTCTCCAAGCTGGACATGATCAGTTGCCGAAACCTGCTGATATACATGGACGCGCCGCTCCAAAAGAAAATATTGCCTCTCTTTCACTTTACCCTGAATCCGGATAGTTACCTTTTGCTGGGAGCATCGGAATCTGTTGGAGTATTCGCAAATCTTTTTGGTTCAGTCGATGCCAAGGCAAAGATATTCAAGGCCAAAAAGGTTCTGTCCCGGGAGTTTGCCCCCGGCTTCCACCGGGTGAGACTCTAATTGCCGTGCCTGCAAATCGGGAGAAAGACGGACATAAGACAATGAGCGTTCAGCAACTTGTGGAAAAGACCATACTGGATGAGTACGCTCCGGCATGCGTTCTTGTCAACGAGAAATACGACATACTTTATTTTCACGGCGCCATCGGGCGATATC
The DNA here is from genome assembly GCA_963725365.1 of uncultured delta proteobacterium. Classification (GTDB taxonomy): domain Bacteria; phylum Desulfobacterota; class Syntrophobacteria; order Syntrophobacterales; family Syntrophobacteraceae; genus SbD1. The sequence continues at coordinate 7,899 of CAVRZU010000124.1, forward strand.
TCTCCTATCCCCGGGGTGTGCCGACCTATAACATCTTGAAGATCACCACGGACCCCTTGCGTCACAGGCTGCCCCTGGCTCTGCTAAAAGCGGTGAGAGACAAAGAGGGCTCCGTGCTCGGTGGAATACGGATCAAACGCGAAGAAAAGCACAGGACGGTCGATGTAACGATCAGACCGGTGCATGGGGCGGAAAGCACACCCGCTCTGGCCCTCATCATCTTTACCGATAAGCCGGATGTAAGACGCGGAGTCCGTAAGAAGATCGGGCTCGACGGCCAGGCCTTGGACCCGGGCATCCTTGAGATGGAACAGGAGCTTCAATCCACCAGGGACAACCTTCAAGCTACCATCGAGGAACTCGAAGCATCAAACGAGGAACTCAAATCCACCAACGAAGAGGTTCAATCGACCAACGAAGAATTCCAGAGCATGAACGAAGAGTTGGAGACCGCCAAGGAGGAACTCCAGTCCACCAATGAAGAATTGGTAACGGTCAACTCGGAGCTTCAGGCTAAAGTCGATGAACTCACGGAAGCAAACAACGACATCAACAATCTGCTGGCGAGCACCGAAATCGGGACCATTTTCCTGGACGCCCACTTGGGCATTAAACGTTTTACACCTTCCATGACGAGGCTGTTCCGCCTGCTCTCGTCCGATATCGGAAGGTCCCTGAAAGATTTCAGCACCAATGTCGCCTACCCCAAGTTCTACCAGGACGCGGAAACGGTGCTGGAGACTCTGCAGACAAAAGAAATCGAGGTGCGGGCAGAAGAAGACAAATGGTTCTCAGTGCGTATCATCCCCTACCGCACGAGAGAAAACGTGATAGACGGCCTTGTGATCACCTTTGTAGACGTGACCGGGCGCAAGGATGCCGAAGAACGGATGCGGGATGCCAGGGTCTATGCGGAATCGATTGTGGAAACGGTTCGCGCCCCCCTCATAACGCTCGATCCCGAACTCAGGGTGGTGTCCGCAAACCGGCAATTTTATCGTACTTTCAAGACAACCCGGGCAGAAACGGAAAACAGGCGGCTCTTCGAGCTTGGGAACAGCCAATGGGATATCCCCGCTCTTAGGGACCTGCTCAACCGTGTTCTCGCCGAGGGCGCCGCCTTCGATGATCTTGAAGTCGAACATCGGTTTCCTTCAATCGGGTTAAAAAGGATGCTCCTCAATGCTCGCAGGATCGAGAGAAACGAACGCCCCCAATTGATTCTTCTTTCTTTGGAAGATCTGACGCCACAGGATATCGAGCTCACAGATCTCAAAGCGACCATAGCGAAGCTGGAGACCAGGATCGAAGAGATGAAATCTGTATGAGAAACAACAAAAAGCCAACAGTAAAGGATGAACTCCGGACAAGGGCTGAGAAGTCTATGGCCTCGGGGGAGATATCCGAAGATGTGGCATGCGATTCCGCAGTGGGCCTGGTGCATGAATTACGGGTCCACAAGGTGGAATTGGAGATGCAAAATGAGGAACTCCGCCGGGCGCAGGAGGATCTCGAGGAATCAAGGGCGCGCTACGCCGATCTCTACGACTTTGCCCCGGTGGGCTATCTCACGCTCGATGAGCGCGGGTTGGTAATGGAAGCTAATCTAACCTTGGCCAAACAGCTCGGTATCGAAAGGACCCAGCTTATCAATAAGCCGTTTCATCTTTTTTCCCGGCAGGACGGCAGGAGGATACGCGAGCATCTTCTGGCGGTTTTCAAGACGCAACAGCATCAGACTTGTGAAGCGCTGCTTACGGCAAAGAGCGGCGAGGAGATTTACGCACGGCTGGAGAGCATATTCGTTGCCGGCAGCAACGGCGTAAAACTGTGCAGAACCAACGTGATCGATATTACCATCGCCAGGCATGCGGAGGAGGCCATACGAAAATCCCGCGATGAACTGGCGCAGGTCCCCGCCAGATTGTTAGCGGCACAGGAGGAGGATAGAAAGAGGCTGGCGGGTGAATTGCACGACAGCATCGGCCAGACCCTGGCGGCGCTCAAATTTCGAATCGAGCACATCCTCGATATTATGAGAAATGGAAAATCCAAAGAAGGGTTGCAACTCCTCGAACAGTTTATTCCAACACTGCAATACTCGATTGACGAAACGCGAGCAATATATATGGGGCTAAGGCCCAAGGTGCTGGATGATTTCGGCGTTATCGCCGCCATCAACTGGTACCGCCATGAGCTTATGAAACTCTATCCCTCGATACACATCGAAGCTGAGATAAGAGTTGAAGAGTTGGATATTCCCGAGCAACTGAAAATTACGATATTTCGAATAAGCCAGGAGGCGATGAACAATGTCACTAAACATTCAGGGGCGGAATGGGTAGACCTGGTGCTGGTAAAGCGTGGGAAGGTGGTAGAACTGAGTGTGACAGACGATGGAATCGGGTTTGATTCGAACAAAGAACTCCAATCCGATAACATGAGATCCTATGGGCTATCCGGGATGAAAGAAAGGGCAGAACAAACAGGCGGAAGGTTCAATATTGAATCCGCCCCGGGCAAGGGCACTACTGTAAGAGCTGTCTGGCTCCTTCCGGAAGGGAACAATGATTGGCAAGAGGGCCTCGGGTAGGGATTTAGATTAAAAGAAAAGACAAGAGACCAAAGACAAAAACCTCCTGCCTAAATCTTTTTAAGGCTCACAGGGCAACCGGAGAACGGCGCCGTGTCAGGCGGCGCTATCAGATCAGGTTATGCTGATCTTGATTTCATGGATGCCCCTGGCGCCGTCTGGATAGGAGCGGCCCAGTAAGCTGCCTGATTCCTGGATGTTCCCCTTTTTATCAGTCGCCCGAACTTGGAGCCTGAAGGTGCCCTTCCGATCCGCCTTCCATTCATAACGCCAAATCACCCAGGCGAAATCAGATAAAGGGGGCTTCAATTCCACCGGGTCCCAGGTTTTTCCGCCATTCAAGGAGAGTTCCACCTTGGCGACTCCGCGCCTGCCTGCATAGGCAATGCCGCCTACCACATTTGTTCCGGCTTGCATCTTTTGACCGGTCATGGGCATCAGGATCTGTGACAGCGTCAGGATCTCGGCGGTATCAGACCATCCTTTGCCTTCCCAATACCCCTTGTAGTCGTGGTCCACCAGTTCGACCTTCTGCAACCACTTCACATTCTTCATTCCGTAGAT
>CAVRZU010000125.1:0-8785 GCA_963725365.1 uncultured delta proteobacterium
TGACCAGGGCGTCGAGCCTTGCCGCAGGCACCCTGACGCTCGAAGCTTGTTCCTCTTTCTGATGCTTGCTGCGAACGGCCCGGATATGTTCCTGTTCAGCCAGGGCGGACTCGACCATGCTTAGCTCCACCACCCCTTTATCGACCAGTAGCTCTCCAACGCGCTTTTGGCCGCCCAGGGCTTCCTGCAGATCTTCTCGAGACACGAGACCGCGTTCGATCAATATCTCCCCGAGCCTTTTCGGAGGTGCGTCATCATCTTCGCAACCCGGCACATCGATGACCTCGATCTCCAACTCGCACTCATCTTCGACGAAGATGAAAACGTCCTTTATGGCATCGAGTCCGCGCCGGGTAGTGAGGATCACGTCCCACGTGATGTGACATTGTTCGGGGTCAAGGTCCTCCATGTTGGGAATGGCTTCCGTGTGGGCAATCACACTGCATTCCCCCAGTTCCCGCAGTTCGTTCAGCAAGAGGACTGGATTGGATCCTCGTGAGAAGATTTCGGGATCCAGACGCAAAAAGATGCGATAGGTTTTCTCCAACTGTTCATCTTCAGTTGCCTGCAATGTCTTTGGGGGAACCTGGCCGGCCGGATTGTCATTTTTGGGAATGAGTTCCCTGAGTGCGCTCGTAATCTCGCCGGCAGCGGATGTGCCGGCCTCCACATCTCCGTCAAGCATTCCGCGTATCCGGTCTCCAGCCCGGAGGGTCAAATCAACGAGCGTTTTGGTGACGCCCAGTTTTTCATTGCGGACCAGGTCAAAAACGTTTTCGACGTCGTGGGTGAACGCTGCAATGTCATCAAAGCCGAACATTGCTCCCGACCCTTTGATCGTGTGCAGCGCGCGAAACACGCGACCGATCAACTCACTGTCGCCCGGCTCTTCCTCCAAAGCGAGCAGGGACGTTTCGAGTTCGGCGAGGAGTTCGTACGCTTCAGTCCGATAGGCTTGTCTTTGAGGCTCCATCATCCCAGGACTTTCTTTACTACTGCCAGAAGTTGCTCGGGCTTAAAGGGTTTGACAATCCATCCGGTGGCTCCCGCAGCTTTCCCCTCTTGCTTCATCTCCGCCTGCGACTCGGTGGTCAGCATCACGATGGGGATGAACTTGCAACCGGGATCGGCCCTGACATTGCGGATCAGCTCTATGCCATTCATGTTGGGCATGTTGAGGTCGGTCAGCACCATCTGCACAGCCGCTCCGTGCAGTTTCGACAAGGCGTCCTTCCCATCCACCGCCTCCACCACCTGGTAGCCGGCCTGTTTGAGCGTAAAGCTCACCATCTGGCGTACGCTGGCGGAATCATCCACGGTCATGATGATCTTGCTCATGATTTCCAGTCTCCTATCCACAAGCAACTCTTATTGGGGTCCTTATGACAGCCCAGAGTCCGCGCGAAGCCTGCCTCGCGCACCATCTGTTTTAAGCTCTGCGATTTTCGCTCGTGAAGCGCCAGGTATTTGCCCTGTCTCAAGGATGTCCGATGGGCGGAGCAGAATAGTTGCATGGAGGACAGGTCCAGGTCCGTGAGCCCTTCGAGATCGATGACGATATTCTCTCCGCTGTTTAATGCCTCCAGCAACATACGCTTCAGCTCGTTTGCCCGCTCTATGGTCCAACTGCCATCCAGTCTGAGAACATTGTTTTCTCCAGACCGCGTCATAGCGACATCCATCGACTTTCTCCCTTTGTTCTTTCCGGTGTTTGGCTAAAAGAGTTCGAAATTATCCCCGAGGTCCTCTTGATCCGCCTTGTCCGGCTCGTTGCCGGTCTTCTCATTTTCCATCATGCCTGCCACCGGGGGGGCGCCTGGGTTCCGATGCGGTTTTTCTGCAGAGTTCGGTTTCAGGTTGAACAGGGCTTGATGTATCTCACGTTCTCCCTGCATCGTATAAGTGGCCTCCAGGGCCTTCAGACGCTCCGCTTCCTCTGCCTGACTTTCGGCCGGCCCTTTCGGCCGTATGAACGCCACGAGCTCATCCAGGCCTGACGCCACGTTGCTGATCACCTGGTCAACCTGGCGATGCACACCCACTTGATCGATGGTCTTTCGGATGTCTCCGGAAAGGCTGCAGCCGTCCTGGTTCATTTGCGTGAGAAGAGAGACTATCCCCCGATTGACATCCTGCAGGGTCTGCAACTGGGTCCTCAGCGACTCGCCGACCAATGCCAGTTCGCCTCCCTTATCTGTTCCGTCTGCATTGAAAGCGGAGCACAGGGACTCGGACGCCGAAGTGATAGAGCGCAAAGCCTCACTCGCGTTGTCCGTCCGCAGGCGGGTTTCAACCGAAAGTTGGTGGATCGCTTCGGCCAGGACTCCCAGCGTAGCGCCTTCCTCACCGATGTGGCAGGCTTTGACGGTGGCGTTTAGTGCAATCCGCTTGATTTTTTCACCGATGCCCTCGATGTTGCCGGTGTGTCCCGACATCTCCCCCAGCATGCTGCCCACTGAACCCATCGCCAAAGACAGCTCCAGGTCCGCCTCGCCGTATGCCTTAAGGGCTGAGTTGACCGAAGAAAAACCGGCCTCTATTCCGGTGAGAAACGATTGTCCGGTCTCATCGGCTGCTCCCGCCATTTTCGAGGTCTCCTGGGCCATTTCTGCGACCAGGTCTGCCAGGGCGTTGAGGTTATCAAGAATGTTATTAACTGCGGAAACCAGTTCCTCCCCGGCATAATTGAGTTGGGCTATTTGCAGGTGACAGACATCTGCGGCCAGACGCAGATCTTTGCCTGTCCCCTTCGGTTGCAGACGAATGCTCCCGAACAGGAATCCTCCAATTGTTTGTCGCTCTCCGTTGCCTGCCGGCCTTTCATGTGGACCAAGGCCGGCGAGTGCCTGTTGCACGTGTTCGATCCGCTGGCGGGTAATGTCATGAAATTGCATGGACGAGACGATCTCCCCGATCCGTTGGGAGACGGCCTCATAACGGGTGGAGATCTCTCCTGCACCCATGGCTGATTGGCCGTGTTTTTCCCGCAAAGACTCAAGACTCGACATGGTCTTGTCGAAAACGATGCGTGCCTGGGTCTGCTGAGTGGTTTCCAGGTCCAGGACCTTGGCCAGGATTTGCCCGATCAGTTGGCTTAGCGAATCGGAACTCTCCAGAAGTTGAATACACCGGTTTTCAATCTCCAAAGACAGTTTTCCCACCTCATCCGCCAAACCCTCGAAGCCGGTGTTCTGATCCACCAAACGGGCGTTCTCGATCCTGGTGGATACGCATAAGACCCGCAGGTGCTGAATGGTTTTGCCAAAACCGTCCACTTGCTGATTGAGGTGAACAAGGTTTTCCAATAGGTCCCGAAGGGTTTTAGCGTTCCGCCTGGATTCACCCTCAAGCCGTTTCATTCTGTCGACCACATTGTGAAATCCGCCTATGGCGGTCCCCAGTTCTTCTCCGGACATCAGTTGGGCAACCGTGGAAGATATCTTGGAGATATCTCCGGCCCGCTGATAAAAATCCTGTAGTTTTTCTCCAATGGATAGAAACTCGCCTTCTGTGGACTTCCCTAATGATTCCAGTTCGCTTTCCAGAGATCGTAGTGAATCCCCCCATCCTTTCGCTGAGGGTTTTTCTCCCCGCAGCCTGGAGAGCAACTCTGTCGGCCGGCTAAGAATCTTCCTCAAAATGGACCCTGAATCAAAGCTCACAGTAATTTGACGCCCCGCCTTAAGAGTTATGCCCTGGATTCTGCCCCCGTGATGAAGGTGATTACCTTTGGGCATCACTTAAGTCGGTTCTGTTCGGGGAATTCTCGACGGTGAAAGAAGAGTGAAAATCAGTGATATAAAATCACTAAAAATCCACTGAGTTAAGGTGGGACCTCAGGTTAACCTTGTTCTGTTTTAGTCCAAGCTTTGATCGAAGATGGTAACGATGAGTCATGATAGTATTCAAGGAAACCCCGAGTATCGAAGCGATCTCTTTGTTTCTTTTTCCAACCTTGATAAGATTTGCCACCTGGATTTCCATAGAGCTGATGTGGGCATGCTTAAGTGACATATTTTTCAGAAACGGAGAACAGATTTCCAAAAGATTCGTCTCCAGGACCTCAATATATGCCTTATACTCTTCACTAAGATGACCATTTTTCAACTTATCCACATAGGGGAGAAGCAACTCCTTTACATTAGAAACAACATCCGCGCCGAGTTTCTCCTTCTCTTTCTCCGTCTGTTGAAGGAGCACTCTAATGGCAGTATTCGAGTCGTGAAGTTCCCTCTGTATCCTCCGTTCGCGATCAATCCTTTCTATCTTTGCTTTGAATTCCGGCAACTGGAATGGTTTTGCTATGAAGTCAGACGCTCCGGCTTTGATGATGTCACTGTATGCATAGGCGTCCGTGTGACCGGTCATCATGATCGTATCGAGTTCGGGGTCGATTTCAAGAATCTCACTGAGCAGTTGCAGGCCATCGATACCCGCCATTATAATATCTGAGATAACGAGATCGAAACTGTTTTGTCTTAATACTTTCAGGGCTTCAGTCGGATCGATGAAGCTTTCGCAGGAATAACCCGATGATCGCAAAAATTTAGTCAGCATGGAACAAATATTTTGTTCATCATCAACGACCAGGACCCTCTCGATTTCTCTTTTCAAATCAGCCCCCCTTTTGCGCATCGAGAATCTTTCGGACCGCCTCGGATATTTGGCTCATGCCATAAGGCTTCATCAGGAGTCCCATGCCTAGCCCTTTCACGCTGTCAGTGGTAATTTTTTCGCTAAACCCTGTGCAAAGCATTATCGGCATATCAGGCCTAATCCTCAATACTTCCCTGGCAAGATCGAGCCCCGTCAGTTTGGGCATAGTATAATCGGTCATCACCAGGTCGAACTCGTCAGGATTCGAGCGGAAAATCTCCAGAGCTTTCACACTGTCTGTTTGAGAGGTGACCTTGTAGCCCAGGCGCTCCAGGAGTACTGGTTCCCATTTCCATCACGGCCGGCTCGTCATCCACGAACAATATCCTTTCCGAACCGCGTTGCAGCGGACCGTCAACTTGCCTGGTTGCTTCAGGTTGGGCATCAAGCCTTGGGATGAAGATAGAAAACGTTGAGCCTTTTCCAGGTTCGCTTCGATGGCAAGGGCCCCTTCATGCCGTTTGACTATTCCGTCAACAACCGCTAGCCCCAGGCCGGTTCCCTTTCCCACCTCTTTGGTGGTAAAGTATGGGTCGAAAATGCGCCCCATTGTCTCTGCATCAATTCCAGCGCCCGTATCGGAAACACTCAACTTCAGGTATGGGCCGGGCTTAAGATTAACGATTGACTGACCGGCCAAGTCGCTTTCGCTAAGATCGACAGGGGACAGGCGAACTTCGAGAATGCCTTTGCCATCCATTGCATGGGCTGCGTTGGTGCAAAGATTCATCAATACCTGGTGGATTTGAGTTGGATCGGCCAGCGCTACACCCTTCCGGATATTTTGCCTCAATTCTATCGAGGTGGGGAGCGAAGAGCGCAAAAGCTTCAGGGCCTCTTTGATAATCGAACTTATATCGGTCGGTATTCTTTGCAACTCCTGAGCGGAGCGGGAAATCGCCAGAATTTGTCTGATGAGTTCCTTGGCCCTTAGAGATGCATTGATCACCTGCTCCAACCCAACTCTCAGCTCACTGGATGGAGAAAGTTCATTTAGCGCCATCTCCGTGTAGCCTATGATAGGCTGCAGTATATTGTTGAAATCGTGCGCTATGCCTCCGGCAAGAGTCCCGATGGCTTCCACTTTCTGTGATTGGAGGAGTTGTGTTTTGAGCTTTTCCTTTTCTCCCTCCGCCAGCTTGTGCTCGGTAATATCGATGGCGACACCAAGCACCGCCGGCGTCTTATCGCCAAAGATGTGGAAAGGGACTTTGATGGCCTGATGGAAACGCCGGTTGCCATGGGCGTCGGTATAGGGTTCCTCTGAGATGAACTTCCTTTTCCCCGTCATCATGACTTCCCGGTCATCCTGCAACATTTTCTTAAGCTCACTTTCGTCAGGATGGATGTCGGCGTGACGTTTTCCGGTGAGAGCGCTGACGCTCGTGTTGTTGGCCTCAGCGACCGCTTTGTTTACCAGGAGATATTTCCCATCCCAGTCCTTGACGAAGATCATGTGCGGCACCAGGTCTATGATCTGCCGGAGTTGTACTTCGCTCTCGCGCAACTCCTTCTCCATCCGCCTGTGCTCGGTGATGTCGATAACAGTCCCTTCCACGATCCCCTGTTCCCGGTAGAGCACCAGGGACGTAATACAGTCCCTTACTTCTCCCTGTTTGTTCAGCATTTTAAATTCAAGCTCCGACACGCGGCCATCTGCAACAAGCCTTCGGACCATCGCGTCACGCTCTTTCGGGTCTGCCCAGAATGTTGCCGAGGGCTTTCCTTGCGTCTCCGCGCGAGTCCTTCCTACGATCTCGAGAAACTTCTCGTTTATGTCCAGGGTCTCCGATCCGTCAAGCCTTGACCTGAACATGCCGACTCCGGCGTTGTTGAAAAGGTTCCGGAACTTATCCTCGCTCTCTCGCAGCGCCTCTTCCGCCAGTTTACGCTCAGTAATGTCACGAAAACTCCACACCCGCCCCACGACGGTATCGTCAATGCGCTGAGGTTGGGAGTAGCGCTCGAATATACGACCGTCCTTGAAGACCAACTCGTCCATGGAACTTGCATCGGGCGTCTGGTAAAGCGCCCGAACCTTGTTAAGAAACGCATCGGGATTCAAGAGCTGAACAAGGACAAATTGGAGCAACTGCTCGTCATCCCGCGTCGCCACTAGGGCCTCGGGAATCCGCCATAGTTCTAGAAAACTCCGGTTATAGCTGGTCACCTTCCCGGCAGTGTCAACTACCAGAATGCCATCCGCTGTGGACTCAAGCGTCGCGACCAATAGTGAATGGGAATCCTGTAGAGCCTCATCTGCCAGCTTGTGCTCGGCTATTTCCACTTGAAGCTTTTCATTGGCCGTTTCGAGTTGTTCGGTGCGTTCCTTAACACGGTCTTCCAAACGGTCGCGGTAACTCTTAAGCTCCCGTTCGGATTTTTTTCTTGCGATTGAGTAGCGGACGGAGCGTTCAAGCATATCAGTAGTCAGTTGAGCTTTAACGAGATAATCGGCAGCTCCGGACCGTATTGCCTCCATATCCAAGCCATGGTCCCCTTGGCCCGTGAGGAAGATGATCGGCTTGTCGCAGCCTGCTCCCGTCGCCTCGCCGATCAGTTCAAGCCCGTTTCGAGATCCGAGCCGATAATCAAGCAGATAGACATCATGATCGGCCTTGCGCAACTCTTTCAGACCTTCCGCGTAGGTTTTCACACATTCGAGAGAGAAATCCGCGAAGTTAAGCCCCGAGAGCAGTTCTTTGACCAGGGCATAATCGTCTTCATCATCTTCGATAAGAAGAATTCTTATATGATCTTTGCCCATTGTCTTCACTCCCCAGTGGCGGTTTCTCATCAGCGGCATGTAAATGAGCTAAGTTGTTGATAATCAAAGCAATAGGAGGGGATCTCGACATCTGGTATTTTCAACTGGTGTCCTGAGTTAGAAATTGGCTATATAAGTACTGTGCCCCGCTAGCCCAAGTGTCGCAGATATACATAAAAACCATTTAACGGACAAGTAAAATAAACCTACCTGATCAACCGGTCGTTCTTTCCTTTTTGGGTTTCCATCTCATTCCACAGTTTACGGCAATTCACACAGCTCCTATGTGCAAAGTCAACCACTGGGGAGTCGTGCTACTCATGATATTGTTCTGTTTTATAAATTCTTCACAGTGCGACTGAATTAAGCTGCAAGGGGTGCCGAGAATGGGTCCAACCGTGACCCGTCTGAGGCGGCCTACAGCAACGCCACTTTCAGTTCTACTGCGTCCCTTGATTCTATGCTTTCGGCTTTAAATCCATATCGATTCTTAAAGTGCTTAAAACCAAACCAGTCTCCTATCCGTGGTTTCTCCTTGCTGGAACCGCAAGTAATCCATCCGAGGTTTTTCTGATGGAAGTGAGTCAACTTGCAAACGTGGTCATCCATTGGATATACACAGCTGTGTATGGCAAAAACCGGTAAATGAAGACTAAAGCAGGTTGGCTCCCACGAAAGCGGTAAACCAGAGCCAATTGGGGCTGTGAATCTGAGATAACAGTAGACTGATGAAACAAAGCTCCCTGCAAATGCTAAGACTAACCGGTCAATGCTCATGGCGTTCTCCTTCCTGGAATACACTCTAATCCCCCGCTCAGTTGGAAGCAACAGGTATGAATATGGCTTCTCTGGAGGGTTTCACCACTCAGTCCTCAGTCCTTTCTTTGCCGTTTCTATTGCCGCTTCCGGTTGCCGTTTCACGTTACCGTTTGGCCCCGCCAAATCTCTCATGGAGATGACAAGCGGTGAGGAGTGAAAATGGAAAAACAGGCGAATCGGTCAATTGGTCAGCATTTAGCATACTAAAATCATTTTCGTTATGGACGGGGTCCACATCTGGATTTCTACATCGGCAAGGTAGTACGTTTCCCGAAGTAAACTGCAAAGGGCAGGGTGTCCAATTTCCTTCCAAGGACATATGGAGGCTGAACTCAATGCCCTTTGCGGCCAGCATGTTTATGAGGAGCATGCCCCGTCAAACCCTTATCAGCTCATAGTCAAGGTCACCCAGTCCCAATCTCCTGGCATACTCCAATTGCTGCATGGGGTTTTTACCGGGATGGAACTCTTTGAAAAACTCTTTTTCCGCATGTGTCATTTACGAGATCAAGGCTCGCCTTGTCGATGGCCACAGGATCGATT
>CAVRZU010000126.1:0-8183 GCA_963725365.1 uncultured delta proteobacterium
TATCCAAGACGCTAACCAAAAGAAGAGATTCTGTCTGGTGATTTTGAAAGAAAAGCGAGAAAGTTCGATCAGTTCGCCTATTTTTAGCAGGTCATCCCCCAGGATTGCGGCGTCGGAACATTCCCGGATGAGATTTGCGCCTGGTCCGAGAGTTATTCCAAAGTCCGCGCAAGCGAGCGCTGCAGCATCGTTTATTCCGTCACCGGCCATTGCGACTCGTTTCCCCTGGGCATGGAGCTCTTCAATTATTTTTACTTTATCCTGCGGCCGCTTTTGACCGGCGAAGTTGTCCGCCCCCGCCTGCAGCGCGATCGTGCGGGTGGTTTCCTCCGAATCCCCGGAGACCACCCAAACGGATATGCCCTCCGAGCGGAGCCGGGATATGATTTCGGTTGCGTTTTCCCTGAGCCTGTCTCCAAAGACAAAAAACCCTCTAACCAAACCTTTCCAGGCGAAGAAGACGATTGTCGAGCCATCGGCCTCAAAAGCGTGCGCCCGGGCGCGAAGCTCATCGGAGAATTCGAGCCCCTGGTCCAACATCAGTTTCCCCGAGCCGGCGATCACCTCGCCGGAGTTGGTCCGGGCTATTATCCCAAGCCCCTCCCGCGCTTCGAAAGAGAGGACCTCTTCGAGTTCCAAAGACTGAAGGCGTGCAGCCTTGACGATCTCCCGGGCCAGGAAGTGATCCGATTTGACCTCGGCCGAGGCGACCCGCCGCAGAGCGTCTGCCGCATTTGAGTCCGGAGTCACGGTATGGCGCAAAGTGTAGCTGCCTTCGGTAAGGGTCCCGGTCTTATCGAAAATCATCACGTCCATGCGGTCGGCGCGTTCGAGGGCGACAGGGTTTCGGATCAGAATGCCGGAGGCGCGCGCCCTGGCGATTGCGGCCACCCTGGCAAGAGGAGTGGCTATTCCGAGAGCGCAGGGGCACGTTATGACGAGCACCGTCACCATGCGCAGGAGAGCTTCGTCCGCCGGAACAGAAGAAATCAGAAGAAAGATCAGGATGAAAACGGCGAGCGCCAGCACAGCAGGGACCAGGAATCGCATGATGCGGTCTGCGAACAGCTCGAAGCTGTTTTTGGTGGAAAGCGCTTCCTGGATAAGCGTAATTATCTGGCTAAGGGAACTCTCACTCCCCGGACGGTCCGCTTCAAACCTGGCTTCTCCATTTAGCAACAGCGACCCGGCGGAAACGTCGGCCCCGGGTCCCTTGTTTACCGGCCGGGATTCCCCGCTTATTATGGATTCGTCCATAACGGCCTCACCGGACAAGATACGTCCGTTGACCGGAACACGTTCTCCGGGAAACACCAGGAACAAATCTCCTCTGGAAACGTTACCGGATGGAGTCCAGATTTGCCTGCCGTCTTTTAAGATCCGCACCTTCCCTCTCGCTGCGTGAAAAAGAGCGGTGATTGTATGGGATATCTTCTCCTTTGCCCGGAGCTCAATGAATCTGCCGAGCAAAATGAGCGTTACGAGCATCGTGGCTGTATCGAAATATACGTGGAGGCTCCCCCGCAACATTGCTGCAACGCTGTAAAAATAGGCCGAAAGCACGCTGATCGCTACAAGCGCGTCCATTGTGGCCGTGCGGTGACGAAGCGCCAGGAAAGCCCTGCGCAGAATTGGCCAACCGCCAAAGAAGACGACCGGTGTGGCGATAACACAAAGTGTATAGGAAAAAAAGGGCCGCCCCCTCTCGTCCGACCTGTTCAAAAAAACCGGCCCACAGAGCAAACGAGATCATCATTATGTTCATGCTGAGGATCGCGGAAATACCCAGTCTGACGACCAGGCTTCTGCTTTGGTCCGAATCGGGGGTGGATTCAACCGAAGAGGCCTTGTAGCCCAGCCTGGAGATATTCTCTATTATGGCTTGGGGCTGAACGAGGTGGGGCATGTACTTTATTTGGGCGATATCGGAAAAAAAGTAGATTCCGGCGCTCAGTACACCGTCCATTTTACGCACAAGCTGTTCGATCAGCCACGAACAGGCGACGCACCACATTCCTTCAATCCTGATGGAAAGTTCCTGCGAGAGTCCTTCCTCAATGGCGGTTTGTGAAGCGTGAGGAGTGAGGAGTGAGGAGTGAGGAGGTGGTGAGGCCTGCCGGGATTTTTTGCTTGCCGCCGCCGAAGGCAGCGGCGAAACTGGCTGGCGGTCCCACTGCCCGGCCGGCGGTCCCACCGCCCCCGATGGAATAAGGCCCGCTGTGACACAAGCTTTGTAAAGCTCAGTGTTTCGGTAGTCCTCAGGGACTCCCCCGGGGCTGTTGTAGAGAATCTGAAAGACATACATGCAGCCGGGACAGCAAAAGTTTACCATCCGGCCCGTAACGGGCTGTGAGATATTGGAGCTTCCCGCCGGAAGACCGCACAGGTGGCACGTGGTATCTGTTTGAGTTTTCAGCTCTAAGCCTCACTTCGTTTGGGTCGCGGGCAATGAAGGCAAAAGTGAAATAACAAAAAAGGTTATGGGTTATGGGTTGGTTCTGACCCTAGACCAATGGTCCGAAGCCTCATTTTATTGAAAATACAATCCAAATACTATGGAAAGGGCGAACAAATTCCGGACATCATTCAAGAATAAACAATAAGAACAAATAAACCTCCACGAAATCGCGCCCTGACGCTTGCACCGTAAATATAGCTTCGCATTGAACAGAGTGCCACACTTCGTTCGTAGTTTGCTAGTTGCGGGTCAAAAAACCAATTAGGATCTTAAATCCAAAATTCGTGCTTTTTCGGGCAGAAAAATTCTTCTCCGCGCGCGCTTAGCCTTCTCTGCGGGCTTTCCAATTCCACTGCGCTCTCTACGTCTCTCAAAATCGACAGTGGCCCCCCGATCAAATCGTCGGATTGCGGCCGGGTTGTCAATCGTGAATTCGACTGTATTCGCTGTAAATACAGAGGGGCTACCCATATTACCGATTACATCGACCTGTCGCGCGCCGTCTACATGGTCTATGCCCCCCTCGACCTGGAAGGTCATGCTCAATTCATGAAGATAAAACATCCTAGGTGGGACTGAACGCCAATGCCGGAACCTTCTTCATTGGCAGGGGACGGTAAAGGCCGATCTAGGCGATACGTCATAGCCGCTAAGAGCTTTCTTGGCTGCGATGTCTCCACTAATTGCCCGGAGGGGCAAGGAGTAAACGTATTTGCCACCGCAAGGCTGGCAGGCCTGCGCTTTGATAAGACCAGGCGCATAGGGATCGTCCACAAGATCGCTTTAGTAGGCCATTCGCCCGAAAGGAACAATGATGAATGCAGAATGATGAATGCGGATTTATAGCGCTCGGGAGGGCGCCCTTCATTCATCACTCAGCACTCATCATTGTAACCAGGGGGGAACGGGCAATGGCTGAGCACACGGGGGGCTACAGGGACAAAATGAGGGGCGAATGCGTGGTCATGTTTCGCACAATTCTGAAGCGGAGAAACATCCCGCTTATAGACCTGGGCGCAGAGATGGGCGTCTCCACGCGCACGGCCAGGCGCTGGGTCGGCTGCTTCGGCGTAATCATGCCGGTTGAGATCGTGAGGGGCACCGTGATCGTCGGCAGGATGTGTAGAAAAGATTGAGCGGCATCATGGGAGTGCACACCTGCACGCGGCGGGTCTATACGTGCATCATTGACTCTGTAAGATTCGAATTATTTAACGCTCTGGATTTCTTGGGCGCGGCATCCCGCATTTCCGTTGGCAGTTCAAGTATCCGTGCGTCCCCGAAAAAGCTCTACTGTTGCGAAATCGGCAGTTTTGAACCGAATGCGGACGTGTCCGGAAGATCCGTCCAGAACTTTTATGCTTTTGGCAACGCTTTTTATCATCTTTTCGACAGAATGGTCCCTTTTGATCGTGCGCTTTTCGGGATTCGCTGTAATAAAGCAGTTTGAGGCAAATTTCTTCAGACGGTGCACATCGTCCCTGGTCGGCAGATTTTTTTTGCCCTTTTGGAAAGGAGTCAGCACCGCTATCGGCTCTCCCATGAGCATCTCTTCCCAAACATGCGGGTGATGGCCTGTTATTGATCCGTGGTGAGCCACCTTATACATCGATGCTTTGCCGTCATAGGGTGAGTGAGCGCTTACGACCGCAGACCAGCCGGTATTGGGGTCGCCGCCTTCCTCTAGATCCGCACCCAGAAGGACCGAAAAATTTCCAACCTTCAGCCAGATTGCGACGGCTGCACTATTGGGAGTTATCGGGGCACCCACCTTTTCGGTCTCTTCGTAACATCGGGCATTAGTTTGGCGAATTCCAACTTTGAAGCTAAGACCGCAGAATGGGAAGGTGATAGCGAAAACATCTCGCACCGAACGGTTTCACCCCCGAGCGTCTTTATAGCATCATCCAATATGCGGCACCCTTGACTTGCGAATATAGGTTGATCGTATGGGAGTCGGTTTTTCCTACGGTCGAGCAGTATTTCGATTACTTGATTAAGCTCCTTGACTCCAGAGCTGTCGATCATTGTTCTTGATCCGGAGGATACCGAGTTGGAAGAATTCTTCTTGCCTCAAAGCATTGGAGAGGACCAGTTGGGCAGAACTGCATGCCTTAAATGTCTCGGAGAACTCTCGGACATGATCGTCATGCCAGTGAGTGGCTATGATTTGCTTGACGGAGGCGGACGGGTCGATCCCCAAAGCCTTAAAATAAGTTATGGCGACAGGCTCTTTGGTCTCTATGTCAACACATGAATCAACTATGAACCAGGAGTTATTCCCCAAATGAACAATTATGCACTCGCCGTACCCTGGTCCGATTATCGATATTTCAAGCTCATCAGGTGCTGGTTGGGAATTCAGGTTCACCCCATCCGAGAGAATCTCTAATTTGAACTGCTCTTTTTCGGGCATCTTCGATTTCTCTATTTGTCCAGGCAGGTAGTCTTCTGAAGCGAATTACCGACTGTTTGGTCCTTTGCCCGCCCTTCGATTCATGATATCCGATGTCCCAGTTAAAAACAGCCCCTATTTTTAGAAGGTGCATATCCCCTGAAGAAATCTCTTCTATGGCGAATTCCGCTTCTTCGTCCGGAGCTTCGTTAGACTTGTCTACCAGCCTTGCGAAAAAGGAATCAGGCGTTATTTCGGTGACTACGCCCTCCCATTTTTGAAGCGAAAAAAATTTCTGGTCAAGATTGACCTTCGGGCGGCTGAAAATCGGGTGAATACCCGGCCTTGTAAAAGGAGCCGTCCCGGCTTTCTCAATGAAATCGGATGTAATCGACGTTTCAGAGCCGGGTAGAGTCAAATACGAAAGTGCTTGAGCTTTCGGCATGTTGTCTAGCTTTGTCAAAAGCTCCAACTCCGCGTGCCTCGTCTCTGATTGCCTCGATTCCTCAACAGTCAAATTTGCCACGGCTTCACTTATCATAAATGTCCAACTCCGTCAGTTTTGCGATAATATTGTTTGACCTCTTGTACGATTCCTCCCATTCATTCTCCAAAATATCGACAATTTCATCGGCGCCCGATACTGATTCAAGTTTGTCGGACTGGAAATGGTCGTTCACCCTAAGATAAATTCCCGGATGAAAGCGTCTGGAGGGCTCAACGGTAACCGCGACGAAGCCTTTGTAATTATCGGTTCGGGTACCCTTAACCGTCAAAGAATCCATCCCCGGGTTGGCAAGCGTCCCTTCCCATATTCCTTTAGGCGCTAAAGTATGACCTATCGCGTGCCAATGGTCCTCAGAATCGACCTTGAAATGTACCTCCCGGTTAAGGCCCATCATTGTTAATGGCGTGTGGCGAAGCAACCTGAATGTGCCAAGAACCAGATCTCTTATGAATACATGATAAGGATCCTGGATCGTTCCGGCAGCGAACCTTTCACGCGTCACCTCCACGCGTAGCCAACCCAAAGTAAAGATCACTATCTCAGAATGAACGATTTCAATAGTCGCGTCATCAACCTCTGACTGGCGAATCAGATCTTGAGCGCCAAGAACCATGCAGGCTGAAAAATCTTTGGGTTGAAGTCGCCCATCAGGACAATTTGATGACCATTTTGAGAAATTTTGCTGGAGGGCATGTCGGATTCTTTCTCTATAGTGAATGGAGCCCAACCATCAATCGGGAAAATAGTGGACTAACTTTATCTTAAAATTCTACGTTGTCAAATTAATTACATTCTGGTGGATTTTTCGCCTTTTTTTTAAAATCTTCATTTTGACCGTACCTGTCAAAGCCGTTTGATACACTCTGCCTCGCCTGTTTCCACCAAGTGAGGGAGGGATCGCCCCAAAAGGGAGCCCCGCCCCGCTTTCTGCGAAGAACCGGGCAGGCCGGGAAATTCGACATCGAGCGCACACTCTCTCCACTCATGGTCCTGCTAATGCTCAACTCCCGGCCAAACCCCATAGATTAAGGAATTCAAGGCGCTGCCCCTGATCGTCACCGGCGAGCAACGGCTCCATTGTGGACGCCATCCGAAGATGCACCCACATCTGTGCCTGTTTCCCGCTGTAAATACAGGCAAAAAAATTGTGGCTGACTCTGCAACATATTGATTACTTAGAATGTTTTGGGTGTTGGTTTTTAAAATAGCAGCGGCTGACAGCGAGCTTTGCATAACCCCGGAGCGGGGAGAGGGGAGCGCAAAGCAGGAATAAACCGGTGAACAGTGATCAGTGGTCAGCAAAGACCAAATCGCAGACCCTCCAGATCCCAACGATAAGAATTTTATCATGAGAGATTTGGCGCTACAAAACGGCAACGAGAAACGGCAACCAGAAGCGGCAATAGAAACGGCAACGAGAAACGGCAAAAAGCAAGAGTCCGGTTAGCGGAGTGGCCGATTCGTGGAAAGAATGAGATCGTCACCCGTAAAAATGCATCATTATGCGGAGTATGGTATGCCGAACCGAAATATGAGAGGGATTGCCTGTCGTTTCTATCGTGAATTATTTTGGAAAGAGCTTACGGGCCTCGTTTGCCACCACAGTCGATATCGACTTGTTGCTGGAGATGTTTTTCAGATCCTGGCGGTTGAGGGTTGGGACCAGTTTTCTGGCAATGGCGACCGGGGTTTTGGGATTTGACGCAAGAGCCAGACGAATGGGATAGAGTCTTATCCATTCCTTATCGGCAGCAATCCTGCGCAGGACCTGGTCGTCAACCTGCCTGGAATGAGCTATGGCAGCCACTTCACTGTCGGTTATCTTTGGATTGGAAATTACAGCGACTTGAATCATGCGATTACTGTCCCGCATCAAGATGGTCCGGGTTTCCTTATCCGCAGTCATCGCAAGCCGGATTTTTTCTGCCATTTTCTTTTTCTGAATCTTTTGCAGCAGGGTTTCGGCTCTATTTTCGGCTTGCTCCTCGTCAATTACCCCCGAAGCTTCATCAAGAAAACGCATGGCTTCGACGAGCAGGTGCTCCCATGGCACGCTGATCGTAACATCCGCCTTCGATAGAACCGGGAAGTGTCACGAAGCTTCCGCTGTCGGCCGTCAGGATCTTGAAGAATGCTTCCCGGCCCATAAGGCCGCCGGTTTGTGCATGACCAACCTGTCCGCCACGGATGTGAATTGTTCCCGTAAGCGTCTCGGAGCTAATCTCAATGACGCGGTCGACGCTGTCTAGGCAGGCCAACTGAACAAGGTCGGTCAAACCGATTCCATTTATTTTACCCCAAAAGCTATGCGACAGGCTTTGCGCTGAGGGGGCTCCCTTTTCTCCGCTCCCTTTTTCCTTTGGAAGGTTAATCGCCTGTATGAGTAGATATTCCCATGGCCGGTTTATTGAAACGGTCACTTCCTCAGGAAGGGGTAGTGTTTCAAAACGGCCGCTCTCCCACTGGAGCAGTTCGAAAAACCCTTCCTCCCCAATTTTGTCGCCCGATTCCACGTGAACGACATTTCCGGAGTCTAAATAGACGCAGCCGGTTTGTCCGGGGGAATCAACTTTGATTATATGGCTCATTTTGGCAAGGCAGGAAACTTGAATCAGATCAATCAATCGAATGTATTGGATTGTTCCACTGAACCGACTGCCGGCTACTTGAACATGGTCCATATCACGTCCGTTTTGATCCGCTGCCCGGTTAGCGAAAAGAGCGCAGCTTGTAGCGAAAAACGACACTGATGGAGACGGGATTGAGCAAATGAGATTTTAGCAGTCCCACCCGTGTTTGGGAAGGCGATTCACATTAGAGCC
>CAVRZU010000127.1:0-12765 GCA_963725365.1 uncultured delta proteobacterium
CCCCTGCCATTCTTCCAATCGCCACTTTTTTAAAGATGACTTCCCTTTTCCCTATTATTTTTGTACTTTTCTTTTTAAAGGAGCAGCCAATGCCGGAATATCAGGAGTTTGAACACATTGAACCCCGTGAGCGCACCATCGGCCGCCTGGATCTCGAAAACGGTCTAAGCGTCTATTTCATCGACCGGTCCACGCCGCCGGTTGTCGGGCGCTGCCGGGTTGAGTTGCTGATTCGGGTGCCCGTGGAACCAACGGAGGATCATTTCAATAAGTACCCCACCCCATCGGAGGCCCTGCACCGGTTCGTTTCTCTTGCAGGCCCCGGCCCGGTTGAGTTTCAGGCCGTTAAAATACGTAACTTCATTGTCCCCGGCGAGGTCGACAAACTTTTAGAGAAGATGAAGGATGACTTTATCCGGTTGGGTCTCCCATATCTCAAAAACCCCAAGTTCGTATCGAATTTCATCACGAGAAAATATGAAGAGCTTATTGCCGGGGCCGCTGTGCACAGTGCGCATGAGGCGGCGCTGAGGAAGGAAGACGAAAGACTGGCGGCTGACGACTGACGATTCAAATTCCCAATTTATTTGACAATATGGCGGAACAGCGGTAAGATTTTTATTGACAGCCGTTAGGGGTGTTCGGCTAGCGCCGGACTGAGAGAAAACCCTTGCACCTGATCTGGGCAATGCCAGCGTAGGGAAATGGCTTGGTTAACGTTTTATTGCCGGCTACCAGACCGTTTCCCCCAGTATTGAGGGTACGGTCTTTTTTTTGGAGAGTCGAATCAAGATGGACAAACCACTAATCATTGCGGGACGGGCTTTCCGCTCTCGGCTCCTTTTGGGAACCGGGAAGTTCTCCTCCCCGGAAGTCATGAAAAGGGCTATCGAAGCCTCCGGAGCGGAAATCGTCACGGTTGCCTTGCGCCGGGTCGAACTGGACAACCCTCGGGACAGCATTTTGAGCGCTATAGACACGAGCAAATATCTGCTCTTGCCCAACACCTCGGGGGCAAGGGACGCAGGCGAGGCCGTCAGACTTGCCAGACTGGCCCGCGCAGCGGGATGCGAACCCTGGATCAAGCTTGAGGTAACACCCGATCCCCGCTATCTTTTACCCGATCCGGTCGAGACGCTCAAAGCGGCGGAGGTGCTGATAAAGGAAGGATTCACGGTCATGCCGTACATCAACGCCGACCCTATCCTGGCAAAACGTCTTGAAGATATCGGCGTGGCGGCGGTAATGCCGCTTGGTTCGCCAATCGGCTCGAACCGGGGAATACGCACAAGGGATGCGATCGAGATTATAATAGAAGGGGCAAATGTTCCGGTGGTTGTGGACGCCGGACTTGGCGCTCCATCCCACGCTGCGGAGGCGCTCGAGATGGGGGCCGATGCCGTGCTGGTAAATACGGCGATTGCCGTGGCCGGGGACCCGGCAGCAATGGCTGCCGCTTTCAGAAAAGGTGTGGAGGCCGGCAGGGAGGCTTTTCTGGCCGGCCTGGGCCGATCGGGCAAAGAGGCCGAGGCATCGAGTCCACTCACCGGATTTTTGAGGCAATGATAAGCGATGAGTTTTTTTGACGAAATAAAGCGGACGAACTGGACGGAGGTTGAAAGAGGAATCGACGCCTGCACCGCTGCGGATGTCGAAGCGGCGCTCCAGGCGGTTCGCTCGGGCGGAATAGAGCTTAACCACTTCATAAGCCTGCTTTCGCCTGCTGCCGAAAGCCGTCTTGAAGAAATGGCCAGGCAGTCGCACCTGCTAACGCAGCAGCGGTTCGGGAAAACCGTTTCCCTTTTTGCGCCTCTATACGTTTCGAACTTTTGCGTTAATAGCTGCGCCTACTGCGGTTTCAATTCGAAGAATCCGGTCAAGCGCCTGGCGCTTACACCCGAGCAGGTCAGAGACGAGGGTGAATTCATTTACCGCCTCGGATTCAGACACCTGCTGCTGGTCAGCGGTGAGGCCCCGGAAGTGGTGTCCCTGGATTACTTCACCAGGATAACCGGTTTGCTCAGGGATCTTTTTTCGTCGATTGCCGTTGAAATTTGCCCTATGAGCCTAGAACAATACCGTGTCCTGGCAGCTTGTGGTGTGGACGGCCTGACCGTGTTCCAGGAAACCTATGACGAGGAACTCTACAGGCGGTTCCATCTTGGCGGAAAGAAAAAAGACTTCCGCTGGCGGATCGAAACACCGGACAGGGGCGGCGAAGCCGGTTTTCGGCGACTCGGATTAGGCGCGCTGCTCGGACTTGGCAACTGGCGAGTGGAAGCCTTCTACATGGGGCTCCATGCAAAATACCTCATGCGGAAATACTGGCAATCACAAGTTTCCATCTCATTTCCGAGGCTGCGGCCGGCAGCGGGGTTTTTTCAAGTGCCTCATCCTGTGTCGGATCGCAATTTTGTGCAATTGCTCACCGCCTTGCGGTTATTTTTGCCCGATACCGGCTTCACCCTGTCCACGAGGGAGTCCGCTAATTTTCGAGATCACCTCATCCCGCTTGGAATAACATCGATGAGCGCCGGATCGAAAACAGACCCCGGCGGCTACGCTCACCCGCAGGGAGAAGAGGCCGAAGCTCAGTTTGAAATAGCCGATTGCAGAGACCCGGAAGCAGTGGCCGAGGCCATCCGGCAAAAGGGTTATGAACCCGTCTGGAAAGATTGGGATGAGGCCTTTTTGGGCGATGGGACCGCCGGCCAGGCTGGCCGCTGCCTTCGGCGGCGGCAAGAAAAGGCGGTAGACCCGCCGCAGCACCAGGAATCTCCAGTCAACAGCATCGGTCTCGATCAATGAAGATAAATATCAACGGTAAAAGCAGCCAATACCCGGGTCCGCCGACTTTGGGCGAACTCCTTCGCTCACTTGACATCGATCCGAAAAAAGTTGCGGTCGAGCGTAATCTTAGAATTGTACTCCCGGGCCTGATGGAAAGTGAACCGGTCGAATCGGGAGACGAATTCGAAATAATCAGGCTGGTCGGAGGGGGCTAGTGGGAAAAGTTGCCGGGATAGCCACCGAGGTTGCCGTTAATCTGGCTGCCATCCGGGAGCGAATCAGCGCCGCGTGTATGCGCGCCGGCCGCGACCCCGCGGGGGTGCAACTGGTCGGTGTGACCAAAACCGTCCCTGTTGAGGCAATCCGCGAGGGAATCGAAGCCGGTATAGAAATTCTGGGCGAAAATTACATCCAGGAAGCGAAAAGAAAGATAGAGGCCCTGGCAGGACTCCCTGTTTCCTGGCACTGCATAGGGCACTTGCAGATAAATAAGGCCAGGACCGCCATTGAGTGCTGCGACTGGATCGAGACACTGGACCGCGAGACCCTCGCAGTCGAACTCAACCGAAGGGCACAGAGCGCCGGACGAAAGGTCCCGGTACTGATCCAGGTAAATATCGGGGGTGAGGAGTCCAAGAGCGGCGTACATCCGGACGATCTGAATTCTTTCTTTAAGGTTGTGTCCGGTTTAGATTGGATGGACGTGCGCGGGTTGATGGCCCTGCCGCCCTTTTTTGACCAGCCGGAGCGGGCAAGGCCCTATTTCAGGAAGATGCGCACATTGCTGGACACGCTAAAGGAAAAATCCCCGCGGGCGGAAAGGCTGACCGAGCTTTCAATGGGGATGAGCGGCGATTTCGAGGTCGCAATAGAAGAAGGCGCGACGCTCGTACGAATCGGGACAGCGATCTTTGGGAGCCGATTTTAGATTTTAGATTTTAGATTTGAATGAAAACGAACTTAAGGAACGGACAAAGCGATTTGCTATACGCGTGATGAAGCTCGTTGATGCTTTGCCTAACTCGATTTCTGGCCGGGCGATTGCCAAGCAGCTCGTGAGGGCAGGAACGTCGGTTGGGGCGAATTACCTTGCCGCCTGTCGCGGACGTTCAAAGGCCGAATTCGCTTCAAAACTCGGGGTAGTGCTGGAGGAAGCTGATGAATGTTGCTTCTGGTTGGAATTGATCGTGGATGGAGAGCTTCTCCCTCGCGTCAATGTTGAGCCACTGCGTCAGGAAGCGAATGAGTTGACCGCTATATTCGTGGCATCCATCCGCACCGCCCGGTCCACAATGCACAATCTAAAATCCACAATCTAAAATAGCAAATCCTCGATGGCTAGGTCTTGAATTTGAATTTCAATCTAAAATCTAAAATCTAAAATCACCCCGCCTCCAATACGACACATTTCAAATACTTAGTCTCGGGCATGGCTAAAAGGGACGGGTGATCGAGCGCCTGGCCGCGAACCTCGAGCAGGCGGAGCCTTCTTCCACTTGCCTGCCCGGCGCTGATCAGGACCTCGCGGAAAAGTTCTTCGCTCATATGGTAGGAACACGAACAGGTGATAAGGATTCCGCCTGGTCTTAAGGCAAGAAGAGCCCGGCGGTTCAGGTCGATGTAACCCTTGGTGGCTTCTGCCAGGGCCGGTTTGGTCTTGGCGAATGCGGGCGGGTCCAGGACTATTACGTCGAAAGATGCCCGTGGGGTTCGTTTCAGGTAATCGAAAACATCTGCGGCAACAAATGATGCACGGCCGTCAAATCCATTGACCTCCGCGTTGCGTCGCGCCAGTTCGACGGCATCAACAGACTGATCGACCCCGATCGCTTCGGCCGCCCCTCCCGCAATCGCCGCAAGGCTCCATGCTCCGTTGTAGCAGAAAAGATCCAGGACCCTTTTGCCTTTCATCCATTTCTTTGCGGCGCTTCTGTTGTCCCGTTGATCGAGAAACATGCCGGTTTTCTGCCCTCCGAGCACGTCAACCAGGTACTTGATGCCGTCAATGCTGATCGGGACTTCGCCGGCCACACTTCCGTAAGCCACTCCCTTTTCCATCCCCAGGCCTTCGAGCGCACGAGATGGTGAGTCGTTTCGGAACACCAGCGCGGCGGGCCTGAATAGATCGACCAGCAACTCCCTGATCAACCCTTCCATCAGCGCCACCCCAAGAGTTCCTGCCTGGTAGACCAGAACGTCTCCGTACCTATCGGCCACAAGACCGGGAAGGCTGTCCGATTCGCCAAACACGAGACGAAAGCTTTCCGCGCCGGGGTAAACAAATTGGCGAAACCTTGCAGCCTCCAGCAGCGTCTGCCGCAAAAAGTCCTCGTCGGGTTTTTTGCCCGGGGGACAAACGAGGCGCACGGCTATCAGCGATGCCGGGTTGATATAGCCGGCTCCAAGCGAGACACCCTTTGCCGTGAGGACCTCGACCAGGCTGCCGGGCTCAAAATCACGGATCGGATCGGCTATCTCGTTGCTGAATACCCAGCGATGCCCTTTGATAATGCGTCGCTCACGCCCGGGCTGTAACTTTAGAATTCTCATAAACCGCTATTCCTGCTCGTGGCATAAAAAAAGCGCCCCGGAAAGAGCGCTCTTTGGCGGAAGGCCTGCTCCTCAACTCTCCTACTCTGCCTTCAGGGTCTCCAGCAGTATACGGTAATCTTCATAAGTATCGGCCGAACTTTCAATTAGTTCATAAAGATCGTCAAGGTCCATGTTTACGACGGCGTCCTTGTCCGGAGACTCCTCTTTCAGCTCGATCCAGATCCAATCGAGAAGCATTTCCTCCAGATCGTCGTAGCCTTCTTCGCCTTTATCCAGGCTGCCATCGCGAACTTTTTGTCCAACCTTCTTAATGGCTGCCCTGGCAAATTCTTTCATCTCCATAGATACCCTCCTCAATACAACGGCCTGTTTCCCGACTGGAAAGCAAACGGCTGAAAATTTTTTAAAAATGCAATTCAGCCCAGGATAAAATAGCTCATAAGCACTGTGCGTTCAACCCTATTTGTCGGCTCTTAAACGGCACTATTGATGCGCTTCAACTCTTTTCTTGTTCAATTTACGAGTCGCTAATATAATCCCTGGCACCCGGTAAAACAGGTTATTTCAAATAAAACTTACACTTTTTGAACACTCCAACTTTTTGGAGCGGGGAAACAACATGTCTGACAAGCAGTACCTGATAGACACAATGACTGTCAACAACTCCTGGCGCCTTTTCAAAATTCTTGCGGAGTTAGTCGATGGGTTCGAAACTCTGAACGATCTTTACCCGGCTGTCACTATTTTCGGATCGGCTCGAGTACTGCCCGGTGACGAAACCTATGAAAAAACGTACCAGATCGCCAAAAAACTCGCTTCGCACGGATACCATGTTATCACTGGCGGAGGGCCCGGGGTGATGGAGGCGGGCAACAAGGGCGCAAAAGAAGGAGGGGCTAAATCGGTTGGGCTCAATATTGAACTTCCTCTGGAACAGAACCCGAACCCTTATTCCACGATCAGACTCAATTTTCAGTACTTTTTCGTCCGCAAAGTGATGTTTGTCAAATACGCACAGGCCTATATCGGAATGCCGGGAGGCTTTGGCACAATGGATGAGATATTCGAGGCGCTAACTCTCATTCAAACCAAGCGCATAAAACCCTTCCCGGTGATCCTGGTTGGAACTCAATACTGGACGGGCCTCCTAGATTGGATTCGCGACACCCTTCTTCGAGGCAAATACGTTTCGCCTGAGGACCTCGATTTGATTACTCTTCTTGACGATCCGGATGAAGTGGTCCACGCTATCAAAAAATATGTGATAATCTAGGGAGATCTATTTCAATGCCGATCTACGAATACAGATGCAGGAAATGCAATCGCAAATCCGAGATCATAACCTTTCGGGCTTCCGAGGCGGTCTCGGTTGAATGCAATCACTGCGGGAGCCCGGAGGTTGAGCGAATTCCGTCTCGAGTCAGGGTCCGCATGTCCGAAGAGACTAGAATGGAACGCCTGTCCGATCCATCGCGTTTCTCAGGACTTGATGAAAACGATCCGAAGGGCATGGCGAAATGGATGAAGTCCATGAGCCGGGAAATGGGA
This sequence comes from uncultured delta proteobacterium, assembly GCA_963725365.1. Lineage (GTDB taxonomy): Bacteria > Desulfobacterota > Syntrophobacteria > Syntrophobacterales > Syntrophobacteraceae > SbD1. The sequence continues at coordinate 6,892 of CAVRZU010000127.1, forward strand.
GACGACGTGGGCGAGGACTTCGACGTAGACGCCATGATGGATGAGGCCATGGCCGAAAAGGATAACGCAGAGGGCGGCGGCATTGGCGACCCGGGTCCTGGCGGCGATGAGGATTGATACCAAAAGACTTAGACAGAATTTACAGGATTAGAAACAATGCTGTTCACTTTAGGCGATTTATTCTCACGCGAAGTCGCGAAGGGAAGAAAAAATGAAGGATTTTCTCACTTCTGCGTAGAGAATCAAAAGAAGATCCAAAACTGCTTTCCAGTAGAATTAGTCTTTTTATCACTTTTGTTTTTCTTCGCGTCTTCGCGTCTTCGCGTGCGAACGCCCTCTTAATTGCTGTTAATCCTGTCTAAAGGCTTTTAATGGATTCCTTCAGGTGGCGGACTCGTCCGGAAGACAAGGGGGTAAGACTGGCAGAAGCCGTTTGCGGCTATCTCAGGATCACCGGGGAGGAAGCGGCAGGCCTGATCGACTTTGGAGCGGTTTATGTCCGCGGCCGCGTAGAGCGCAATGCCTCGATAGAGCTCAGCGGGGAGGAGGAAATTTCCGTTAACTTTCCTGAATATGGAATCCGGAAGTTCTTCGAAATCGATCCTGCCCGAATAATTTTTCGCGACCGCTTTGTTCTCGCATACAACAAGGAAGCGGGAGTTCCAAGCCAGCAGGTCCCTTATGATGCCTACAACAATGTCTACGCTGCTTTGCTGCGCCATCTGGCAGGCGAGCAAGCCTCCGTGCCTTACGCGGCCATTCACAACAGGCTCGACCGGGAAACGAGTGGTGTTTTGCTCTTTGCGCTCGACAAGAAAGCAAACGATCCCCTGGGCAGTTCCTTCCGGGATAGACGGGTAAAGAAGGAATATCTCGCCTGGGTCGAAGGCGCGCCCAAAGATGACTCGTGGACCTCTGATTCTGATATTGGGAAAGCGGGGGGCAAATACACGGCAGTAAAGAAAGGCCAGGGGAAAGAAGCTCAAACCATTTTCCGGGTGTTGCACCGGGAAGAGCAACGAACACTCGTCCTGGCCCTGCCTCTGACAGGCAGAACCCATCAGATAAGAATTCACGCTGCCCTGGCGGGACATGCCATATTGGGCGACCGCGCATACGGCGCAAAACCGGACAAGCGTCTATACCTTCATGCCTGGCGCATGACCCTGAAACATCCCGTTTCCGGAGAACTTGTCACCTTCGAAGCCCCGGTTCCCGAAGAAATGCAGAAAGCCCTGGATTTTAGATTTTAGATTGAAGATTTTAGATTTGCACAGCCAAGTCCACAATCCACAATCAAAAATTTCCAAATTCCTACCGGTCTAAAATCTAAAATCTAAAATCTAAAATTCCCAAATTCCTCCAGCAGCCCTTCTTCTTCTCCCTCTAAAAGCGGGTACCGGCACAATTCTCCGAGGTAATTTTGCACTATCATCATCCCGCTTCCGATTTCCCGGATCATGTTGGGCAGAAGCGGCGCCTTCCCGCGCCCCCCCGGCAGATCGACGACAAAATGGGGCATGGCCGGCCCGGAGATCCGGTTTCGGAGTTTGCGAAGAATCTGAAGGCCGCTGCTGATAGGGGTCCTGAAATGTGCCGTGCCCGCTGTGAGGTCCATCTGCATCAGGTAATAGGGACGGACCGAGCGCACAGCAGCCTGTGGAACAGTTCCGCCAGGATTTCTTCGGAATCGTTTACGCCTCGCAGCAGCACCGTCTGGCTGCCCAGGACAATGCCCGCGTTGGCCAGTACCGAACAGGCCCGCTGCGATTCGGCAGTAATTTCAACTGGATGGTTGAAATGGATATTTACGAAAAGCGGGTGAAACTCGCGCGAGCATGCCCGCAAGCTCCGGAGTAATCCTGCCGGGAAGAGCGCAAGGAACCCGGGTCCCGATCCTGATTATCTGAACGTGCTTTATCTCCCGCAACCTGCTCAGGATCTCCCTGAGATGCTCAGGGTCAAGCAAAAGAGGGTCTCCCCCCGAAAGCAGCACGTCCTGGATTTGACTATGTTTTGAGATGTAGTCCAGGGCAAGCGCCGGATCGGGCATACTTTTGGCCGCAGGCGGCCCGCTCCGCCATCTTCGCTTTCGCGTACAGAACCTGCAATGGACGGCGCACTGATCGCTCACCAGCCACAGAACGCGGTTCGGGTACCTATGGACAAGGTTTGGCACAGGCGACAGCCGCTCTTCAGAAAGAGGGTCCTCGAAGCCGGAGGGGTCCAAGACCTCTCTTACGTCCGGTACAACCTGTTTCCACACAGCATCCCCGGTCTCCTGGACAAGCCCCTCGAAATAAGGATTCAACCTGAAGGGATACCGCTTAACGACGGAGCCCAGAGGTGCGGGGTCGATTTTCCATTTCCTGGCGAAGGTATCGAACGAAAGCATAAAGTCTCCGAAAGAGGCGGCAACGGTTACAATCTTATCCTGATAGGAAAATTAATAGCCCTTTTTACATGCCGGAGTCAATTTCTCAGGTTGCTGGTCGTTGAAGCCGCAACCGAAGACCTTTGATACCGAGTCGCGTTCAAAACGGGGGCGTGGAGTCAAGGGGCAGGGACGGTTTTCCCCCTCTCCCGTTCGGGAGAGAGCCGGGGTGAGGGTATATCCCAGGGCATATCCCTGTTCCGTCTTGAACGCAAATTGGTATCATGTCCCTGCGGAACACCCAGAAACCATGAAAAGACGCGCGCCCCCGTGTTCGTCATTAAGCCTGCCCCGGAGATTTCCAGTCCGGGGGCATGGATTTTGAGCCGGAATCCATATTCACGTCAATGGCTCGGCCTAGCGCACCACGATTACTACCTATAACGAGCTTAACCGTCCGACCAGGATCGCCGGCCCGTCTTATACCGATGCGACATACGGTACTATCCGCCCTGTGACCAAATATACCGACGACAAACTGGGCAATGTCATCCACGTGCAGGCCGGAAGGACCGACTCCAAGGCACAAATCCGGCAAACGATGTGGGCACAACGCATACGATATACGTCTTCGATGATTTTGGCAGAAAGATCAAGGAAACCGATGCCCTGGGCAAGTCACGGGCTTTTGCCTATGACGTAAACAACAATCTCATCACAACCACGGACGCCAAAAACCAAGTCATCCATCCCATCGATCGTAGGAGGTCTCTTAACCAGCTTTTGCGTAGCGTTAATGAAACTTCGTGTACTCCAAGATCATTGAGGAATCAATTAACATGAAGCTGAAAACTCAAAACTGAAAACTCAAAACTCATAACTGTTCCCGATTTTGATTGTCCCGGCCATCCCTATCAGATAAATTGCCGTGGGGATTGACGAAGATGGGGGCTGCCCGCCTTTTGATGGTTTCAGAGTGTCCCAAGGGGGGCATGAGATACTGATTTATCTTTTTTTATGTTTCTTCGTGACCATACGGAGACCGCATAGTCAATCGGATGTAGGATTCAAGCGGCAATGAGCAACTGGTTGAAAATTTACGGCAACAGGCGTGTCTTGAGCCTGGTGGGACTGGGTTTTTCCTCGGGGTTTCCCCTTGCCCTAACCGCTTCGACGCTTCAGGCCTGGCTGGTAACCGAAAAAGTCGACCTGAAAGTTGTAGGCGCCTTTTCTCTGGTCGGCTTGCCCTATGCCCTGAAAGTTTTCTGGGCGCCGCTAATGGACCGGTACAGTCCCCCGTGGTTTGGAAGGAGGCGCGGCTGGATCGTTTCACTTCAGGTCCTGCTTGCTTTGGCGATCTTCTCTCTCGGGTATTGCTCACCCGCTTCTTTCCCTGCTCTGGTGGCATTTGCGGCCATGGTTACCGCTTTTTTGAGCGCCAGCCAGGACATTGCGATCGATGCCTACCGTGCTGATGTCCTGCATGCAACAGAACTGGGCCCGGGAGCCGCTACAGCGGTAGTTGGCTACAGGTTGGCGCTTCTGATCTCCGGGGCACTTGCACTCATTTTGTCCGATCATGTTCCCTGGCGCACAGTTTATACGCTGATGGCCGGCGTAATGCTCGTGAATACACTTTTTACGCTCGCAGCACCCAGCCCGAAATCAGGGTCATCCCCCCCAAAAGCCTCAAAGAGGCGATCTGGGGCCCGTTGGCCGGGTATTTCAAACGTTCGGGTGCGGTCGAAATGCTGTTTTTCATATTAATTTACAAACTGGGAAACGTCATAGCCGGGGCGATGACCACCCCATTTTTGCTCGACATTGGCTTCAGTCGTTCAGACGTCGGCATGGCAAACAAGGTTTTAGGGCTGATCAGCACGATTCTAGGGACCCTGGTGGGCGGCAGTATCGTCGCCAGAATAGGCATAAACCGCTCCCTTTGGGTTTTCGGTTTCATGCAGGCCTTTTCCAATCTCTCGTTTACGATCCTTGCCCTGATCGGAAAAAGCTACCCCGCGATGATTGCCGCAATCGGGATCGAGAACATATGCGTCGGTATGGGAGATGCGGCCTTCATCGCCTTCATGATGAGTCTTTGCGACAAACGTTTTACGGCAACGCAGTATGCTCTGCTGACCAGTTTCATGGCGGTGGGCAGGATCGTTGCGGGAGCGCCGACCGGGGTTGCCGCCCAGGCCCTGGGATGGCCCGTTTTTTTCTCCATCAGCATACTTGCCGCCATTCCCGGCATTATGCTTCTTACCCGCTTTGCGCCCTGGAACGGCGGGGGGTCAATGGCCGGTGGCCAGTGGCCGGTGGCCGGTGGTCAGGAAAAAGGGTTTTTCCGCCGACTGAGCCCCGCCCGCCGGCCGCTGCTTTATTATTGGTTTTGAGAGCTAGTTTTGTTACTCTACCTAGTTCGCAAAAAGTCATGGTGCAGGAGGAAGACTCACAGATCGTGGTTTACTGGCTGAAACAAATTGGTTCGAAAACCTCGGAGATGTTCCGCAGGGACCCTTACGGGCATTCGATAGATACAAAACCTCGATTCCCTTTCCAGAAATGGTTCGAGAGAATGGTGCGCCATGTCACCGTTCCCGAAGACCAGTTGAAAGCGATCGAGGAACTGTCCGCCAAGGGCATCATAGTCTACGCGATGAAAGAATCGTCGCAGATCGATTTTGTCTATGTCAGCATGCGGTTGCATCAACTGGGTCTGCCCTCGCCTGTATTCATGTTCGACCACCACCCCTATATTTGGCAGCCCCGATGGTATGCGTTCAAGACCCTTGTCCACCATTTCGTACATCTTTTGCGTAACGGCTGTTTCCCGGACCCCTACGCCGGGGGCTACTACGCGGGAAAGATCAAGGGAGGCGAATCGGGTCTATTCTCTCTTATCGGCAAGAGGGGCTATTATCGAAGCACGGTCCTTGTCGGAAACGACCCGTTGGAACATCTGTTAGATATCCAGAAAACATGTGAGAGGCCGATTTTCATCGTGCCCCTGGTTCTTCTTTACAGCAGGCGTCCGGAGGGACGCCAGAGATGGGCGCCTCTGGAGCTCTTTTTGGGCCAGAAGAAACCTTTCGGTTTTCTACGCAAGATGATTTCGTTTATCAGAGGTAATCCCAATGCGGTAATGGAGACAGGGGAGCCGCTGAATGTAGCGGAAATTTTGCCCGATTTGCCCGAAGACCTTTGGCTAAAACGCCAACACATTTTCGAGCTTCGCCGCGTTCTGATCGACTCGGTCGATGAAATAAAAAGGGCCGTTGTCGGCCCGATTATCAAGAGCAAGCTGGAGATGAAGGAGATCATCCTGCATCATCCAAGGCTTGAGGCCCTTATGCGGCGCCGTGCCCGCGCCTCCTCGCAGGAAATCTGGAGAGTCCGGATGGAGGCTGACGCCTTCCTCGAAGAGATAGCCGCCAACTATAACGTCACTTTCATTCAGATTGCGGCAAAGTTCTTTAACTGGGTCTGGAACAATGTTT
>CAVRZU010000128.1:0-3727 GCA_963725365.1 uncultured delta proteobacterium
TGGTGGCAAAGTGCCCATACTGGACAAAAAGACAGGCGCTTGTTATTTTATCAAGTTATTCTAGCTTTACCATTTTTGACTGCGGTGGGCCGAGATTGATCCGCATAATCTCAGATTATGCGGATCAATCTAACTATTATTGTTTGGCAAAAAGAGGATCAACAAAATGGCAAAAGTCATCTCGTTCATTAATTACAAAGGCGGCGTTGGCAAGACTACTACCACCTTTCACATTGGCTGTGCCCTTGCGATGTTCGAGCCAAAGAAAAAAGTGCTTCTCGTTGACGCAGACCCACAAACTAATCTGACATTTTTATGCTGTGAGCCTTCCGAGTGGGAAAGCCGTATCAAAACTAATGGGTCTTTAGAAACTGTATACAGCGCGTATCTCGACCAAAAGGAGATATTACTGCGAGACATAATTTAGACAAAGCCGATGACTCGGCCTGAGTTGGAAAATATTGACTTAGTGCCGTCCACTATAGAATTACTAGATATTGATTTGCGTCTTCAATCTAAAACAAAGGCTGCAACTACTATTCACGAAGTCGCACAAACTCACTTTGACCAGCGGTCGATACTTTCCACGGCAATTGAGCAGGTCGCAAGCGACTATGACTATATCTTGGTTGATTGTCCGCCTAACCTTTACTTGGCAACGCAAAACGCGCTCTACGCAAGCGATGGTTATCTCGTAACCCTGATGCCTGACCACTTCTCAACCATAGGCGTAAAGTTCTTGGACAAGAAAGTTCGCCAGTTGTTAAGAGAGAGGAATTTGGCCGAGCAGATTATTGATCCAAACAACAATGAGGTAAAGACGCTGCCCTATTATCTAACTTTCGTAAAGGTTAACGTCACCGCCGGAAAACAACAAATTGTCGCAAAAGAGCAAATGGCACTCGTCCGCAGTATGCCTGACTTCATGGGTAAATGTTTCGACAGCCATACTGAAGATTTCAAAGATATTCGTGAGGCAACGACGGAACAGTTACCTGTTTTTTTGCATTCTCCCCGCTCGCAAAATGCTGTTTTTTACCAAAATATGGCAGTAGAATTCCGTTCGAGGTTCCCACAATGAAAAACAATCAAAGCAAAAATCTCATCTCGATGTTAAATAGCATTAAGGAAGAACTCGAAGTCTTTGCTCACCCCGAATCAAAAGTCGTTTTCCTGAAAAATCTGGATGATCTAATTGCGGCCTTGAATCGCTTGCGCACCGGGTTGATGAATCCGGCTCTCGAAGCAAAAGCCGCAGAAATTCGCCATCCGCTTGAGCAGATGATAGAATTTCTTGAATTCACCAAGTCTGACGAAGTTCTTAAAACGCTGCTTTTGCCCGCCGGAAAAGTTGTAGCTGTCAAACCAAAGAGACAGGCTGTAGAGGTTGCCACCAACCTGACGAATGAACAAATTCGCGCATTGTTGGAAAAGGATTTATCCAAAGTCGAATTGAAAGCAATCGCCGAACAACGGTCCATTTCAGTTGGAAAATCTACCATTGAGGAAATCAAACGAAACATCTTAAAAAACTTGGAACGGCAAGAAAGTTACGGACGGCTTGCCACTTCATAATTTGAACTGCATTATTACTTTATATCAAAGATTCCAGTTTTGCCCGTTGTTTTTACTGGTTTTTTTTGCTCAAAGGCTTGGAGCCGCTAAAGCCATGTAAAGCGTTCGCCGCGAGACGCTGAGCGATTGAGCCACATTGTCAGGGCCTTCCCCTTGCCCTATCAGTTTGCGGGCATGGGCGACCTGTTGCGCGGACAGCAGCCGTTTGCGGCCCATCCGCACCACGCGAGCCACAGCAGCCGCGCGGCCCGCCTTTGTCCGCTCCTGAATTAACGACCGTTCAAGCTCTGCCAGTATCCCGACCATTTGCCACATGGCGCGGCCCATGGGCGTTTCCGTGTCGATAGCTTCCGTTAGGGACTGGAAGGCCACGCCCCGTGCTTTCAGATCGTCCAGCAGGGCGATAAGGTTACGCAGCGACCGGCCCAGCCGGTCAAGCTTCAAGACCGTCAGCACGTCGCCAGCCTTGAGGGCCTTAAGGCACTTTGCCAACGCGGGCCGTGTGGTGTTTGTACCCGTGGCCTTATCGGTGAATATCTTGCCGCACCCTGCCCGCTTTAGGGCCGTCAATTGCAGGTCTGGGTTTTGGTCTTCTGTGGAGACCCGCGCATACCCTATTTTCATAGCCTGTTTTGTCCTTGGTTTATGACACTGCCAAGCCCTTGATATCACAGGGCGGCGTCATTGTGCCAAAAATCTTGCTTTATGGCCCTACCGCCAGTATTGCGACCAATCGGATGAAGGCATCCTCCTCTTGCAAAGACCCGCAAATATCCGACCGAATGTTGAGCCGGCTTAAGGCTCGCCACGAGGGTTCGCTTAAACCGGAGGAAATCCGGCGGATTCGCAAGAAGTTGTGCTTAACGCAAGAAGCAGCCGGACTGATAATCGGCGGCGGGCCGCGTGCGTTTCAAAGCTATGAAAGTAGAGACAGATTGCGGAGCCGGACTATCGTAGCGCCCTGGTTTTGCTGGATCATGACCCCAAAACATCGGCCATGCTTAAGGCACGCCCAGTAAGGCCGCTGCCGTATCCGATCACCATACGCCATACCCTGTGACTACGGCATGGCGCGGAGGCAGAGATAGACGTCCTTTTCGCTTGTGTACGAAAGCCTGACGACTGACGACTGGGTCTTATCGATCTTATCGATAAGATCCATAGCCTTCCTTTTCCAGGTCCTTTTCAGGGATGAACCTCAGGGCGGCTGAATTCATGCAATACCGGAGGCCGGTAGGCGGCGGTCCATCATCGAACACATGTCCAAGGTGAGAATCGCCGTATTTGCTTCTAACCTCGGTTCTCACCGTGAAAAAGCCTGCATCCTTTTTTTCCACGATGTTGTCCGGCTCAAGCGGTTTGGTAAAACTGGGCCAACCGGTGCCGGAATCATATTTGTCGCGAGAACTGAAAAGTGGTTCGCCCGAAACGATGTCTACATAGATTCCTTGAGCTTTGTTGTCCCAATACTCATTTCTAAACGGCGGTTCGGTGCCGCTCTTTTGAGTAACCTTATATTGAAGATCGGTGAGTTTGCTTCGCAGAGTCGCATCGTCCGGCTTGAAGTATTTCGCCGGATGCTCGCCCGATATAACCCCTACCGATTCAATTTTAGCAGTCTCCATATCCTTATCCTTATCCTTACCCCACACTTTTGCGATAAATTGATCGCGGCCTGAAAGGTATCTGTAATACCGGTAGCGAACCGGATTCTTTTTGTAATAGCCCTGGTGATATTCCTCCGCCGCGTAGAATTTGGAAAGCGGCAGGATCGCGGTAACAACAGGTTTAGCGAAACGGCCTGAATTTTCCAGTTTGCGCTTTGACTCTTCGGCCGCAGCCCGCTGGCTCTCATCACTGTAAAAAATGACACTGCGGTACTGGCCTCCCCTGTCAAACGAACTGCCCGTCCGGGTCCGTCGGATCGATATGTTTCCAGAAGGAATCCAGCAGTTCCTCGTAGCTTACTTTTGCCGGGTCGTAAATGACCTGAACCGCTTCCACATGTCCCGTTTTCCCGGCCGAGACCTCTTCATAGGAGGGATTCTCCGTATGCCCACCCGTGTAGCCCGATATGGCCTCAAGGACCCCGTTTACTTTCTCGAAATCGGCTTCGACACACCAGAAACATCCTCCAGCAAATACAGCTTTA
>CAVRZU010000129.1:0-14646 GCA_963725365.1 uncultured delta proteobacterium
TGACTTTGCCACCCTCGAAAAATCGCGGCTTTGAGGGCCGCTTCCCCGCGCACACGGGACAATTTACGCTCCTGTCCAGTTTCGCACACTGTTTTTATTGGCTTTTTTGCTCGCGGGCAATTGTGCCGCTTTAAGCGGCACAATTGCTCACTTGGGGCCGTTGGGGTTTCGTCCCTGCATGGCGCAACCAAATCCGGGCCGCGCCTTCGCCGCGTGGCAACTCTGAGTGATGGAGTTATCGGATAGCTTGCATAGCCAATGATCTCTGCCTCGAACGGGGAGTACGGGCACTGCGGGATTCAGGGAAGGACGTAGATGAAAAGCTGCTGCAACATTTGCCGTCGCTGGGAGCGTGCCACATCAACCTGACTGGCGACTACATCCGGCTGGCGAGCAGCGAAGTTTAGCAGGGTAAGTTCCGGTCGCTGCGGAGGTTCGCTGAGCTTAGCGCACGATTTTTCCAGCTTCACCAGTTGACCTCTCGATGACAGGAAATTTGCCCCGGGCTTCGTGCTTTCACTTGCGGGGCCGAATCCGTTTCCCTCGGCTCACACAATGTCGATGTCGATATGTTCCGGAAATTCCTCGAACAGCTCACTTTTTTTCAGATCCCCTTGAGGACTAAAAAAATGCATGTCTCCTTCTTCGTCGCAAAGCCAAACCTCTTTGGCTCCCGCTTCGAAATAAAGCTGCTTCTTCTCGTCCATTTCTTGAGAACTGTTCGAAGGAGATTCCACCTCCACGACGATTTCGGGCGATTCGACGAACAAAATGATGCGGGAACCGTACTTTTTAAAGAACGCAACGCTACCCCATGCAACGTCGGCGACCCTGACGCCCTTGGAAGTTTGAATGGGACATTCGGGAAGCGCTTTGCCCCCTTGTCCAAAACGCGCAAACCAACTGATTATATGCCATTGATATATAGCATGTGTTCCCGTGGCCGGCGTCATCACGATCTTCCCCCATTCATTCGTTTCGATCTTGAAAGGCAGGTTCCTCAAACTTGGATCTTCGATTATCTCACGCCATTCCATTGGTTTCTCCTCTCCAGGGGGAGCATAGCTTTCACACACTATACGATCTCTTTTTTGCCTTTGCCACTCTTTTTGCGCCGGCTCTTTCCCCCAGGTGAAGACTGTGCTTAACAGATCTTTTTCTGGCCACTGAAGACTCGATTTTCTTGCCGCCGCCGAAGGCGGCGGCGAATCCGTCGGGCGGTCCTACCGCCCAACGGACCTGGCTGGCGGTCCCACCGCCACGAAATCGAGAACGAATGTAATGTGCTCGTGCATGGCGCTGTAGGCCGCATCCGGGTCCCGGTCCCGCAGCGCTTTGAGAATATCGTTATGCTGCCGGGTAATTATTTCGAGGGTGGCGGGTTCTGTATATAAGCGCTGAAGGTTAGACTTGATCCCATAAAAGAGCCAATCATAAAAGCCCTTCATTATGTGTATCTGAACCATATTCTTCGTGGCATAAGCGATGGCCATGTGAAATTTGACGTCCGGGTCGCTCCCCAGTCCCCCGGCCCCTATTTGCTCTTCCATGTCCCGAAGGCTTGTTTCTATGTCACGTATGTCTTCTTCGGTCGCTCTGCGGGCGGCCATCATTACGGCGTTGCATTCGAGGCCGAGCCTGACTTCCAGCAGGTCCGTCAAGCTGACTTCCTGGTCGTGAGGCACCCCGAGCGGGTTTTTTTCCGCAGCGGGTGAAACGACAAAAGTGCCCTGTCCCTGCCTGTGATCGAGCAGCCCGAGGGCGACCAGCCTGTGTATGGCCTCTCTTACCGTTGGCCGGCTGACCCCCAGACTCTCGGCCAATTCGCGTTCGGTCATGAGCTGTTCGCCCGGTTTTATCCGCCCCTTAAAAATGAGATCGCGTAATTGCTCGAAAACCAGGTCCGAAATGCGCTTTGGTTTAATGGGTGTCAACATCGAGGCCTCTTTCCAGTGATTCGGCATAAATTTCAACGGCGTGTTTAACTCGAATGCGCTCGCCCGCCTGCGAGAGCATATCGCTAATCTGAAGCATGCATGCCGGACAACTCGTCGCAACGGTTGAGCACCCCGACTGCAAGATCGAGTCGCGCTTGCGCTTACCAATCGACGCCGAGATTTCGTAATACTTGAAGGTTGAAACTTCCCCCGCAACCGCAGCACCGGTCCGCTTCGCTCATTTCCTTCAAAATGTAACCGGAATTTGCGCGGAGAAGCATCCTGGGCTGCGCCACTATCCCAAGGGATTTTTTCAAATGACAGGGATCGTGATAGCTGAGAAGGGCTTTTTCCCGCATTTTTCCATCGCAGGAATTTGCTGTCGAAAAGGCCGGTCTTTTCCACAAGAAACTGGCTGATGTCCATCGTTTTTTCGGCAAGTTCGTTAATCCGGGATTTTTCCGCTTCGCTAAGATCGCCGGCAAACATCGGCCAGAGCTTCTTTATCGTGGACGTGCATGTGGCGCAGGCGGTCACAAGGAAGTCGAAGTTGCCGGCTGAGAAAAGGTCAAGATTGTATCGCACCATTTTCCTGAAGGCCAGCAGATCCCCCGAGGATAGGGCAGGTATGCCGCAACAGCCTTGCTCGACCGGCACAAATACGCCGACTCCGTTGGCCTTTAGTGCGCTCAGTACCGCATGGCCGATGTTGGGGTACATCTTGTCGATCAGGCAACCCACGAAGAAGCCTGCCTTCAACCCCGAGGTCCCGTTAATATTGAGCCGGCCCACGGTAGTGTTAAAGGAGGCTGGGGCGAAGGCCCTTAAGTGCCGATGCGCCAACGGAAAAGAAAAACGTCCGCATGAGGTGCCTAGAAATTCATCTGCGGGCTTCAGGAAGACCCCCTGGAACATGGCGGCGGCCCTGACCACACTGTTGAAAACCCTCGGGTGGGAGAGCATGCCGCGAAAAATAATTTTGTTAGCCGGGTGCAGTCCAGTGTAGCCAACCAGGATGGCGCGGGCCTTGAGAAAAATATCGAGCGCTTTAACGCCGCTTGGGCAGTTGGCTGCACATGAGCCGCACAGTAAACAGCGCATCAGCCGCTCGTGAACACCCCCCGGTTCTTTGAATATCTGCTGAATCAGACCATCGAGCAACGCAAGCTTTCCGCGGGCCACATCAGCTTCACGGCCGGTTTCGGCATAAACGGGGCAAACCGCCTGGCACATGCCGCACCGCATGCAGACAACAAGCTGCTCTTCGAGTTCTTTGACCAGCGCCGCCAGCTTTTTCATATCGTGCATACCCGTTCTCCAATTATCTTGCCCGGGTTCAGAATATTTTTGGGATCCAATGCGGCTTTTATACGGCGTGAATAGACAATGGCAGCTCGCCCCGTTTCTTTTTCCAGGTATTTTGATTTTGAAGTTCCGATCCCATGCTCCCCCGAAAGGGTGCCGCCAAGTTCGAGCGCTTTTTCGAAAATTTCGTCTATGGCCTTTTCAACCCTCAGCCACTCGCCTGTGTCGCGACGGTCTGTCAGAATCGTGGGATGAAGATTTCCGTCCCCGGCATGGCCGAAAGTCCCGATCGACAGATCAAATTTCCGGGCGATTTCCTCAATGCAACGGATCATTGCGGGGACCTTGCTGCGGGGAACAGTCGCATCTTCGAGCACAGTAGTCGGTCTGAGCCGGGAAAGGGCCGAGAGCGCCGAGCGCCGCGCTTCCCAGACTTTGTCCCGCTCCTTTGCATCCTGTGCGGCATGAATTCGCGTGGCGCCCATCCGGCGGCAGATGGACTCCACCTTTGCCGCATCCTCTTCGACCTGGGCGGGATGTCCATCAACTTCGATGAGCAGCATCGCGGCAGCTTCCACCGGCAGCCCCGCTCTGCTGAACTCCTCAACCGCCCGGATCGTAAAGTTATCCATGAATTCGAGTGTAACCGGGACGATCTTGTTGGAAATTATCGCCGAAACCGTCTCGGATGCCTTGGATACCTCCGGAAAAACCGCCATCATCGCCTTTTTGGCTGCCGGCATGGGTATAAGCTTGAGAATAATCCGGCTGAACACCCCCAGTGTTCCTTCAGAGCCGACAAGCAGACCTCCCAGGTTGTAGCCGGTTACGCATTTGATCGTACGAGCGCCCGCTTTGACCAACTCCCCGTTCGAGTCGAAGAACTCCAGTCCCATCACGTAATCGCGCGTCACCCCATAGCGCAGCCCGCGCAACCCGCCGGCATTTTCCGCCACATTCCCCCCAAGTGTCGATACCGCCTGACTGCCCGGATCGGGGGGATAAAAAAGACCTGCCGCTTCAACCGCTGCGGCAAATTTCGCCGTAATAACCCCTGGCTGGACAACCGCGTAGAGGTCCTCTTCATTGATTTCCAGAATTTTGTCCAATGCGTTGGTCAGGATCACGACTCCCCCGGGCTTCGGGATCGTGCCTCCGCTCAGGTTGGTCCCCGCTCCCCTCACCGTCAGGGGCACAGAATTTTCATTGCAGAGGTGGACCGCTTGTCCGAGCGCTTCGCTCGATTGGGGCCGAACGACGAGCCATGGCGGACAGGATTCGACAACCGCGGCATCGTAAGAATATGCGTGGAGGTCGGTTTCCTCGTGAAATACATTGTCCCTGCCCAAAACCCTTTCAAATTCTTTCAGCAGACCGTCTCTTGTACTCATCTCCGCCCTCGTAATAAAGCAGTGGCCAGTCGTCAGTCTTCAGGAAGAACAGCAAAGGATCGTCTGGCCACTGAAGGCTGTGCATTTATATGGTTTTACCAATTCTCGATCACCTGTCCGCTGACCACTTGCTCCCGGTCTTTTCTGAGGACCGGCCACCAAAGATTGAATGATGATTTTAAGGATTTTAACCGGTTAGTGTCAAGTCGAAAATTGGTAATGTCTTCTTCCTTTTTTTTCTTGACATCCCTGTTTCTGCTTTGATAAATAGCTGCGTGTACTATGGTCTTACCAATTTATTTTCCCAGGCGTCCAAGCCGGAGGTTTTCTAAAATGTGTCAAAAATCACTGCAACTGCAAAGGAGATAAGTATCATGACCTGGACGATTATCACAGATCCCCTGAATAGTCTCCCCCTCTCAGCTCTGTTGGCTGCCCTGCCCATCTTCTACCTCTTCTGGGCGCTGGCGGTAAAGCGGATGAAAGGCCACTGGGCGGCTATAAGCGCCGTGGGCTTTGCCCTGGCCATTGCAATTGCGGGCTATGGGATGCCGGCAAAATATGCATTGCTTGCAACCTTTGACGGGATGCTGTTCGGTCTGTGGCCGGTCGCCTGGATTGTGCTCACAGCGGTTTTCATCTATAACCTATCCGTACGGACGGGCCAGTTCGAAAGTCATAAACAATCCTGGCCTCTATATCCGATGACAGGCGTATGCAGGCTCTTCTTATCGCCTTTTCATTCGGCGCTTTTCTGGAAGGAGCGGCCGGGTTCGGAACGCCGGTGGCAATCACGGCTGCAATGTCTCGCAGGCCTTGGATTCGTGCCGCTTTATGCGGCCGGCGTTTGCCTGCTGGCAAATACGGCCCCTGTCGCATTCGGGGCTATCGGAATTCCGATCATCGTGGCCGGTCAGGTTTCCGGAGTCGATACGATGGCCATCAGCAAGATGGTGGGCCGGACGCTGCCCTTCCTTAGCGTGCTTATCCCGCTCTATTTGGTCATTGTCATAAGCGGTTGGAAAAAGGGCTTGGAAGTTTGGCCGGCCGCCCTTGTTTGCGGCGGCTCCTTCGCCATTACCCAGTTTCTGACCTCAAACTATCTCGGGCCAATGCTTCCCGATATTCTGGCATCGATCGTGTCCATAACGTGTACGGTATTTTTTCTCAGAATCTGGCATCCAAAACAGAGTTGGAGATTTGAGCACGAGCCGGCGTCGGTTGGCCGGGAAAAACTGCTGTATAGCGGGGGACAAGTGTTCAGGGCGTGGGCGCCCTTCTTGCTGCTCTCAATTTTTGTTGCTGCCTGGGGAATCAAATCAGTAAAGGAGTTTCTGGATCACTACACTTTATTCAAACTTGCGATCCCCGGTCTACACAACATGATCGTCCGGGACGGAAAGCCAATGCCGGCCATCTACATTTTCAATCTGATGAGCGCAGCCGGCACTGCTATCCTTCTTTCCGGCATTTTTTCCATTCCTGTAATGGGGGCGTCCCTACAAACTGCCGCACAGGTCGCCGCAAGCACTGTTAAGACTCTTCGTTGGGCCGTTGTCACCATCTCCACTGTTCTCGGTTTCGCCTATATTTGGAACTTCTCCGGAATGGCAATTTCACTGAGCCTTGCTTTTGCAGCAACGGGCAAACTCTTCCCGTTTTTTGCCGCGTTCCTCGGCTGGCTCGGGGTATTCATGACCGGGTCCGATACCTCCACCAACGCACTTTTCGGCAAACTCCAGGCGGTAACCGCCGCGAAGCTAGGAGTTGACCCGGTAGTGACCGTGGCGGCCAACACAGCGGGAGGGGTGTGCGGCAAGATGATTTCACCCCAGTCCATTGCAGTAGCGACGGCCTCCACTAATCTGATCGGGCGGGAAGGTGATATCTTCAGGTTCACTCTGAAACATTCGGTGATTTTGACCACCATCATTGCCGTAATGGCCTACATGCAGGCTTATGTGATCAAGTGGATTGTCCCTGTATACTCGACTGCGACGGCTGCGGCAGGGACTGCCGCAGCAGCGGCGCAGGCGGATCTTTCAATCGGAGGGACATACCTGGCTGTGGCTCTGCTTATAGTCCTGGCGATCACTTTCCTGGCGCGCGCCGTGGGCAGGGGCGAAGAAACCGCAACTGCTCCAACGCATTGAGGAGGATTAACGATGGGCCAGCCGGAAAATGTGGCGACTTTTATCGAACGGGCCAAGTTGGTTCAGACTACCGTCACTGTGGTCAGTGGACTCGCGGCAGCGTTCGACTATGCGGCGGACCTCACCTTGAAGCAAGGCGGCAAGAGCATTGCCGCTCCGGCAATAAGCGGGGAAAATCTCGCTTTGCTTGAGTCGATATGTCAAAAGAATAACCTGATGCTTCTGACCCGAAATTTGCGGGAACAGATCGGCATGATCCATACGGGTCTCACGATGGCCGAATGGGGTATCGCTCAAACCGGCACTTTGGTCGTCAATTGCGAGTCCGAGGAGCTTCGGATAGCCACTATGCTGAGCGAAACGCACATTGCAATGTTGCCCAAATACCGGATCGAGGCGGATGCCGCCGCTCTCGAAGGGGAGCTTGCCGCGATGATGAAAACCGCTCCATGCTATCTTGCTTTTATCAGCGGCGCCAGCCGGACCGCCGATATCGAAAGAGTGATGACAATAGGAGTGCATGGGCCTCAGGAGCTGCATGTGCTGATTCTAGAGGAGGATGGGCTATGATAAAGACCCCACATAACCTCAAAGAATATAAAAAGGATTTGAAACGGGCGCTTGGCAACAGCTTTCTCAGCGCGACCCTGGACTCGTTTGCCTCCGCTTACCCTGCATCGAGGGCAAACGCTTTCGCTGGAATCGACTTCGATGCACTGGCATCCGAGATAGCCAAAGCCAAAGACGAATCTATTTCAAAAATCGAGGAGTTGCTCGAAGAGTTTACCTCTCGCGCGCAGGAAGCCGGGGCCGTAGTGCATTTGGCGCGCACGGCCTTTGAGGCGAATTCGATCATTGCGGCCATAGCGGAAGAAAATGGGGTGAAGCGGATAGTCAAGGGCAAGTCGATGACTGCCGAAGAGACCTTCCTCAATGATTTCCTGGAGCGGGCAGGCTATGAAGTGACCGAAACCGATCTGGGCGAATGGATTATTCAGCTCCGGGGCGAGGGACCCTCTCACATGGTTATGCCCGCCATTCACCTATCTCGCAGGGAAGTTGCCGAACTCTTTAATAAAGTTACCGGAGAGGCGCTGGACCCCGACGACATTACGGGTATGGTCAAATTGGCTCGAAGAGAGCTCCGCCGCAAATTCGTCGAAGCAGACATGGGAATAAGCGGGGCGAATTTCGCCATCGCCGAAAGCGGCGCCATCGGGCTGGTCACAAACGAAGGCAATGGCAGGCTGGTCACAACACTGCCTCGTGTTCACGTCGCCCTGGTGGGAGTGGACAAACTCGTCCCCGATCTCAAATCGGCGCTGCGCATCCTGACTGCCCTGCCTCGCAATGCCACCGGCCAGCTTATCTCCACATACGTTACCTGGATAACCGGACCGACTGAGTGCAAGTCGTCGCCCGATTCGAGGAAGCGGATGCACATCGTATTTCTCGACAATGGCAGGCTCGCCCTTGCCAAGGGACCCGTTTTGTCTCCCGCGCTGAGATGTATTCGCTGCGGCGCGTGCGCAAATGTGTGTCCGATCTATAAACTTGTCGGAGGCCATAACTACGGTCATGTTTACATCGGCGCCATCGGACTGATTCTGACATATTTTTATCACGGAAGGCGCAACGCCCGGACCATCGTAAAGAACTGCCTGAACTGCCAGGCTTGCAAGTCAGTGTGTCCTGCCTCAATTGACCTGCCTCACCTTATAAAAGAGGTGCATCGTACGGTTCTTAAGGTGGAAGGAAAAAGGCCGCCTAAAAACGTGCTGCTTAAAAATGTTCTACAAAACCGGCGCCTGTTTCACTTCTTGCTCCGAAGGGCCTCCTTTGCACAAAAACCTTTTAGCGAAGGAGAGTATCTGCGGCATCTGCCGTTTCTTTTCTCCGAAGAACACAATTTCCGCAGATTGCCGGCAATAGCCAGGGTCCCCCTAAGAGACATGTGGGAGCGTATCAACCCCCAAGTCAAGAACCCTCGCTATCGCGTGGCGTTCTTTGGCGGATGTCTCGTTGATTTCGTCTATCCGGAACAGGGAAGGGCGCTTTTGAAAATCTGCGCGGACCATGATGTGCAGGTCGATTATCCCATGGACCAAACCTGCTGCGGGCTACCCGCCCAGATGACGGGGGAAAAAGTGACTGCAAGGGACATTGCGGTCCAGAACATTACGGCCATGGACCCGGCCGAATATGATTATATACTTACGATGTGCGCTTCCTGTGGTTCGCATTTGAAAGAAAACTACGTTAAACTGCTGAGCGCGGAGCCTGCACTTGCCGTTAAAGCAAGCCAACTGAAGGACAAGGTGATCGATTTCAGCTCATTCATGATAAAAGTGCTCAAAGTTAGTCCCGGGGATTTTTTTGTCGGCGCCGGAGGCAAGGCGGCCTATCACTCTCCTTGTCACCTGTGCCGTGGTCAGCGGGTGACAAAAGAGCCGCGCGAACTTCTAGCTGCGGCCGGGCTCGAATATGTTGCGACAAAAGATGAGGATGTCTGCTGCGGATTTGGAGGTTCTTTTTCTATAGATTTCCCTGAGATATCGGCCGAACTGCTGAAGAGAAAACTGGACCGTGTTGAAGCTGCCGGGGTGGAGATGCTTGTGACCGATTGTCCGGGTTGTGTCTTGCAGCTCAGGGGAGGAATGGAAAAAAGGGGTGGCAGGATCAAGGTCAAACATATTGCCGAGATTGTGGCTGAAAGGATGCGAAATGACTACGATAAGAAAAATCAGGGCTGACATGAATGAGGCGCAATTGAGCTCGGACCTGGAAAAGTACAGGCTCAGAGCTATCGAGCTGGGGGCCTCTAACGCCAGGATAGTCAAGGCCGAAGAGATTCCGGTGGACGAGCGGATACCGATGAAGTGTCAGATTCCCAGGTGTTTTGGCTATGGCGCAGGCGCCCAATGTCCCCCGAACACAATGAAGCCGGCGGAGCTGAGGGAGCTTTTAAAAAAATACGAATCGGCAGTCTTTTTTATAAAGGATATACCCTCTGAAGTTATCGTAAGAGACAAAGCGACGATAAAGGAAAGAGTCGATGCCTACCAGCAGATGTATACGATGGTGTCGGAAATAGAATCCGCTGCTTTCTACGATGGCCACTATCTGGCCGTCGGATTTGCCGCCGGGTCCTGCCGCCATACATTGTGCGGCCAACTGCCGGATTGCCAGGCAATGAAGGGCGACAAATGCAGATTTTCGCTCAAGTCCAGGCCTTCCATGGAAGCGGTTGGAATCGATGTCTATAAAATGGTCGCCCTTGCCGGCTGGGACATCTACCCCATAGGAAGCGGCGCGAAGGTCCAAGATGTGCCTAAAGGCACGCTCGCCGGTATTGTTATCGTTCAATAGGTGGCATCTGTAAGACAGGACTGAGGACTGAGCAGTTCAAGAGTGGGCAGGGACAACGACCTGAAAAACAATGCGCTGTTGATTTTTTTGAGATACCCTCAAGCAGGCAGGGTAAAAAGACGCCTCTCCGAAGAAATCGGTTCCCAAAGGGCGGCCGAAATCTACGAAAAGCTCGTCAGGAGGACCTTGGGGATTGCTTGCGATTTGAAACGCAAAGCGCCGAAGTTAAGTAGTTCTTTTCCACACGCCTGAAGACCCGATTGAAAAATTGAAGGACAAATTCCGGGGCCCCTGGAAATTCCGTGCCCAGGAGGGTGAACACCTGGGAGAACGAATGGCCAACGCCCTTCGCCAGGCATTCGTGTCGGGCGCCGACAAGGCTGTTCTCATCGGGACCGATCTTGCGGATATCGAAATGGAAGACCTCCAATGGGCGTTTCGAAATATTGGACAAAGAGTGGCCGTACTTGGTCCGGCCGCCGATGGCGGCTTCTATCTCATAGGCACGGATCGGCCGTTGATGCGTCTTTGATTTCAGCGAGTGGGGATCCGGCGAAGTTCTTGCCAGAACTGCACGCTCGCTTGAAGCCGCGGATTCGCGTTCGGCCCGCACCCAAAAGAAACGATGTCGACCGCAACCGGGATTTGGATCGGCTGAACCGTGATTACCTGTTTTCCACTCCATTTCCATCATCATTCCGACTCTGGAGCCAAGCACGAAAACTTTCACCTCTGCTCCTCTACCTGGCGAATTTGCTCTGGCCGGGAGACGAGGTATTGGTGGTGGAGGGAGGGGAGTGTGAGAAAAACTCGTCGGCGCGTTCGGCGTCGCTGGCGGTCGTGAACGCTCCGCAAGGGCCGCGGAATCAAAAACGCGGAGCAATGCTTCTCCAGGGAACCATTACTCTCTTTCTTACATGACGATACGATCCCCCACCGGAATTCCATATGTTATCCGCAGAACTTTGCGCAACAAAATCGTTGCGATCGGTTGCTTCAAACTACGGTCTCGCCCTCTAACCGGGCACCGGGGATGGTTGCTGCATGGGCCAATCTAAGGGCCGCACTGTTTAAGCTTCCATACGGCGATCAGGGGCTTTTTTGCAAAAAAGAATCCTTTGAAAGAGTAGGCGGTTTCGACGCAGGTACCTGATGGAAGATATAGACCTGGTGCCAAGACTCCGAGGATCGGGCAAGCAAAGGGACGCTGTTTCCATCCTGTCGGCTCGGGTATCTCTTCTTCCCAAAGATATCTCAGCAAAGGAATCCTGAAAGCTTCTATTCAAAACCATTCAATATTCCTCTCTCGGCTCTGGGTCGCGATGAACAGATACTATACCGAAAATATTACGGTCTGGAGAACCGGAAATAATGGCCATTGTAAGTCGGGTTATATTGCCCGCCCTTGCGCTGATTGCTGTCTGCCGGAAAGCCTTAATCTATAGATAAGCAGCCGAATTAATTAAGTGTTATGCTGAAACCGTGATTATTCGGGCCTGCCGATTGACAATACGATAATGAAAGGAGTACATCCTATGTTGCTCTCATGGGCGGTGATATTTCTTGTGGTGGCCATCATCGCTGGCTTCTTTGGCTTTGCGCGTCGCCGGAACTTGCGCTTGGATGGCGAAGGTTCTTTTGTTATCTTCCTCATCTTCTTCATTAGTTTCCTTGCTTTGGAGAAAGACGCCCTCCCATAACCTAAGCGGCTCTAAACTGATTTCCATCCGGGCGGTGGGACCGCCGGCCTGGTTCGCCGCTCGAACATTCGGCGGCGGCAAGAAAAGGCGGTGATCGCCCGCCGAGTCAGCCCTGCAAATCTTTTTTTCCATTAACATCGATATCAGCCATTTTTTGAAGATGAGAATGATTATTTTGTAGTCTGAAATTCAGGGGCAGACATTTTATCTCGAAGGAGAAGCGAGATGAGAGTGCGGGTAAAAGTAGTGCCGATTATGCTGTCGTTCTTGTGTTCTGTAGTCTGGGCTGGATTTGGAGCAGTAAATGCCGCAGATTGGAACTTTGGAAATCGAACGCCCAATTTAACCTGGAAAATGCGGGTGATAACGCAAAAAGAACTCGAGAAAATATCGGCAAAGGACATGGACCTTAGTCCCAGTGTAAGCTTGAGGATACTAGCCAAATTGAATGCCCGGGATTTCGACTATATAGCCCAGGACATCCGAGACGGAAACCCGATAAAGGTGCCAAATGATTTCACTGCGTTCAAGCAATGGACGCCACTCTACAAATACATCCCGGACACAGCCGATCTGCCAGGTTTATTCTGATTGTCAAAAATTTGCTCTTATATAGGCTGGTACGAGCGAGGCAGACTGGTGGGAGACACCTATATTTGCGTCGGCAAAGTTCGAGGGTGCGACAAAAGAGGGGTTATATAACGTACAGGAAAAGGACGTCGATCACGTGTCCAGGAGCTATCCGAACGCTTTCGGAGAGCCCCGCGCCGATGCCATGGGCGTTGCGGATATACGGGACTGTTTGGATCCATGCCGGAGACATCGTTGCCGGGCACTGCTCACATGGCTGTATTAACCTGCCGATTTTTCCGGCTGCCGCACTATTCCAATGGGCTACCCCCGGGACTCCTGTTCTGATTGTGGACTCGCTGCAAGCGGTACCGTCGGTTTTGGCTTCAAAACCGCTCTAACTGCGCCCTGCACGCATCTGTCTCAGGGCTGCGCGCAAGGGCTCTGTTGCCGGAAGCTGAGGCGGTGGGACCGCCGGCCGGGTTCGCCACTCGAACCTTTGGCGGCGGCAAGAAACTTAAATCGTGGCTATGACCGTGATGTTGTCCTTGCCCCCGGCTTTCAGGCATGCTTTGACCATCAGATCAAGTTTTTCCGTCAGTGTGATATCATCCAATAGAATGGCCGCGATTTGCTCATCCGGCATAAGGTCATGGAGACCATCGGTTGTAAGCAGCACCAGTCTCCCTCTGCCGTATCAAAGCCGCCTGAGTCAGGCTCGTAGTTCTCGCATCCAAGGCACCTTGTCAATACGTTGCCATAAGGATGAAGCCGAGCCTGTTCCCTGGTGATCTCTCCTTTTTTTAAAAACATGCCTGGAATTGTATGGTCATCAGTTATGCGAATGAGCAAACCTCCATGCATGTGATATATGCGGCTATCTCCGACGTGAGCCCAGAAGGCCGCCTGCCGGCGATAAAAAGCGCACTCAGCGTTGTGCCCATCCCGGTAAAGGACGGAACCTCCATGGAGCGTTCAATGATTTTTCGTTGAGCCTGCTCTATTCGATCGGTAAGTTGGGCACTCACGTCAGGCCCACCGGGGCTGCAGTTTTCGAAACTCCCCACGGCCAGTTGCGCTGCGACTTCGCCTGCTGCGTGTCCACCCATCCCATCGGCAATTACCAGCAGGGCATGGTCATTGTCCAGCACATTGACCAGATAACGGTCCTCGTTATTTTCTCTGTGAAGACCAAGGTGCGTTATAGACTCTATTTGCATTTAAGATCCAAATCAACAATTCCGGCTGTCGCCAACCGGGTGTTCTTCTTAATATGCTGCTAGAACAGCTTTTGGCGCTTGGGCCTCACCACATTGTGCTCCTCTGTGTCTTTTTTACCCATATTTCGCCCTGGAGGTCCGTAAAAACGTTGCCTTTGAGCTCACCTATCGCCTTGCCGCCATCGTCGAGTGAGAGGGTTATTGTTTCTCCGTTGACCAGGTAATTTCCGGTAAACTCGGCAAAAGGTTCGTCCCTGTCGGGCGGCTTTTTTCTCTGCCTTAGAACAAAAGTGGAATCCGCACGGAGCGTAAGGAATTGCGTGACATCGGACTTGCTGATGTACACTCCGGCCACCGTACTCATTTCTTCCGCGATAGCCGGGCCAGTTGAAAAAATCAGCAATGCGATGGCGAAAACGATTCTCCTCATAAAAGTCCTCCTTTGAGCGCGATTCGAACCGATGGCAAATTATCCCCGAAGTGATCGGCATGTCAATCAGGTTTAAAGAAAACGGGATCGATTGCCGGGATTTTTCGCCATTCCAACCAAACTGTCCGTAAGCATCCGTTTCACTCCCTGAATTATTTTCGATGGCGCTTGATTCGACAAGGTCTGGGAATTAGCTTACGCACAGTTGGCGGCTCGATTTTTGGAGCGGTTCCTATCGAAACTTCCGTTGTTGAACAATGCAGCGAACAAGTCGGCAGTCGTTAACTCGTCCACTCACACACTATCAAAAAGAGGAGGATCTATGTGAACCAACAATTCAAAATGGTGAAAACAAATGATTGATATTCAGAAGGGCTTCTCCAACGGAATGATAGAACAGTATGATCATGATGTGGGATAAAAAACGGGCTCGTTCCTCGAAAGTGGTGGCTCCCGGAAGAGGAAGGAAAGCGCTCAAACAATGGATTGATAACAAGAAAGCTTGTGAGAACTTGAAGAGCGCCATCGACAGCGGGTGTTCCAGCATGCAGGGTTCTGCGGAACAACTGCT
>CAVRZU010000130.1:0-8502 GCA_963725365.1 uncultured delta proteobacterium
GAGGCTGCTTATTGAAAAACGGAATCACCGATGTTACTCTCCCACTTTGATGCCTGCGCAGGCTGAAATCCTTCGATCGCTCTTCTGGCCGTCTCGGGAGGTCCCAGCGGGTTTTCATTGTTATTGAGACGATAGAGCTTCGAGCAGCCATAGAGTTTTTTCAGTTCGTCATCCGGCTTGCATGAAAAAAATACCAATAAACCGATAATCAAAAAAGGGTTATTGGAAATCGGCAATACATTAGGTTTTAGACAAACATTAAGGAAAAGACATGGACTCTGAAAGCGGGGGGTGCAAGGGCACCCCTGTGGGGGGGCGTCCAAGCATCCCAGGAGAGGAATCGTGGGCCGTGTCTCCTCTCTTTTCACAAAAACATAGAGCAACAAGTGTGCCGAAGCTAAGGTATTGAAATTACACAACCGGATGTAGTCCAAACCCTGCATCGATGTATTCGATTTCCGACATTCCTCAAGGAAATTCAGAATCAACGTTCGATAATACTGCGGAAAAGGGGGGGAATCTAATCGGCTATTATGGGCAGGATAAAGCTGAACCTGGAACCGTGGCCGGGTTCGGAGTCCACGAGTATCCTCCCTTTCAGTTTTTCCGTTTCGGCCTTGACCGCCGCAAGGCCCACTCCTCTTCCAGACAGGGCCGTTACACTCTCCTTTGTGGAAAACGAATCGAGAAAAAGAAGCTCGTAGATCTCTTCGGGGCTCATGGCGGAGGCTCTTTCGGCAGTGAGAATCGCTTTTTGCACCGCCCGGCCCCTAACCTTTTCCAGGTCTATGCCCCGGCCGTCGTCTGAAATTGCCAGGCACAGCTCATGGGCGCCCTGTCGGCTTATGTGGCACTCTACATTACCCGATTCATGCTTTTCCGCCTCAACCCTTTCTTCGACCGTTTCGATGCCGTGGTCGATCAGGTTCCTGAACAGGTGGGTGAGGACTTGCACAAATCTAACGTAGGCTTCCTTATCGATGAAAATGTCATCCCCAGTAATCTGCATGGGCCCGACAGACTTCTCAAGGCGCTCGGCCAAGGAGAGCAGATAATCATTGTATGGTCTCACAAGGTCTTTAAAGTTGTGGAGCCGCAAGGAGCGGATCAAGGAAATCAGCTCTCCCTGTTCCGCTCCCGGTATAGCAAGCGCTACCCGGCGTTCTATTTCAACGAGCTTATCCTTCCCGATGCGAAATGATTCTTCACAATCGAAAAAGGATTTACCCAAAGTGTTGGCGATAACGGAGAGGTCATCCCGTAGAATGGCTCTGGGGTCCCATTGCCGCACCACCTCCTTCAAGTCATCCAGTGCAGAGTCGTCCTTCCGGCCGGTCAAGGCCGCAAGGGTGTCCTCGATTTGGTGAAGCTTAGCGGCGGTGCTGTGCAGGCCTAACTGAGCAAAATCGCCCTTGAAGGTATGTACAAACCGGAATATCTCGGCAAGCGCCGTGGATGGACCCTCGGCGGTTTGGATGAGGGCCGGCGCCTCCTCGGTCACGAAGTTTCTGAATTCCTTGATTCCCGCGTTCACGTCGGACTGCCTGGAGAGTGCTTTAACGACCATTTTCAGGTTCATTCTCTCCTCGACCATTTTCATTTCGAGGTTCTTTTTCTCGGTAATATCCGTGAGGACCAGCATAATCCTCTTTTGGCCGAGGTGTCGGATGACCTTATACTCAAATCTCACCGTCTTTTTATAAATGGTGATCTCATCGGGCATGAGGGAAAGATACACCTTCTGCTGAAGGGCCTTTACAGACGAGAAGATGCTCTTCATCACCGCTGAGATGGTTTGCCCTGTTTCATACGGTACATGCCTTCCGATGAGATCAATAAAATGCTTGCCCCCTATAGGCCCTCGGAATATCTCAACGCACTCGAGACTGTGCTCCTCTGAGATGATCATATCGTTTCCGAAAGAGAGAAATCCCTGGCCCGCATTGTCGAAGAGGTTCTTTATGGAGTCGTTTTTTTCCCTCAGTGCGTTGTTGATGGTCTCGATCTGCACACGGTGCCGTATCTCCGCCTCATTGGCCATGTGCAGGATCTCTTTTTGCCTCTTGAGCAGCTCAATTTCTTTTCCCCTTTGCCCCGACAGCTCAACCATAAATCGCTTGATGCTCACGACCCCGATATAGTTCTCGTTCTCAGTGATGACTATCAGGTCGTAGAGCTGTTGCTGGTCACGATTCATGGCTATGAGGCTGATAGAAGAAATATTCACGGAAACATCCACGATGAGCGGCTCTGCATTCATAATGAGCCGGATGGGACGATGCATGAACAGATCCCGCCCGTACAGGGAGCCAAGCTTCTGGTAGAAATCGTTTCGCATGATGAGGCCCGCCGGTTTCTCCGCTTCCAAAACGACCACGCCTTCAGCGGTGCAATGGTCTTTGAAGAACTGAAGAACCACGGCGCCATGGTCCGAGGGACTAAAAAAGCCCGCCTGTTCGACCAATTTTCTTAAGGTGTCATCTTCGGCGGTGGTCGCATCGAACCTGTCGAGGGCAAGGGGTTCCAACTCCATGACGTTTTCCTATCTTGGCGGCACTAGGCTGCCGTGACTTCGTTTATGGCCTCTAAGACCTTCTCGGATTCGAAAGGTTTGGTTATGTAATGGGTGGCTCCGCTATTGAGTGCGTCGAGGATCTTCCCCCCCTGTCCCAAAGCGCTGATCATGATAACGCAGGCTTGCGGGTCGTCTGCGATTATCCTCTTAAGACTCTCGATGCCGTTCACATTGGGCATGGTGATGTCCATGGTCACGATGTCGGGCTTGAGTTTATTGTATTTATCGACCGCCTGCTCACCATCGACCGCTTCTCCCACCACTTCGTGATCACCACCCTCCAGGATGCTCTTCAAACCTTTTCGAGCCAGAAGGGAGTCGTCTACTATAAGGATACGCGCCATGACTTTTCACTCCTTGATTGTGTGTCTTCGTAAGTCTAATAAAAGATTGGAGAACCCAGTCCTATGAAAAAGTTGAACTGCCCAAAAGACAGAGAGAAGGGGACTTTGTACACCACTCCGACCGATCTGATCCTGCTTTCCCTGCGAACTCCGGACGGGGCGAGTTCGAGTTCGACCCAATCGTTTGAGAGCTTGGATAGAAAAAGGCCATTCTGAACGTTCATGAACTCTCCAAGCGAATCACAGGCAACCTCATCCATGCAGGACAGCGTCATTCCCGCGAAACGGCCGGCAAAGCAAGCCATGGCGCCCTCTGGTCCCGCAAATCCCGTGAAAACCTTGAACCGTCCATCCATTTCCTGATGGATCAGGCATTCGAAAGCCTCCTCGCTCACCCTCTCCGCGCGCTCCAGCATTATCCCGCTATCGACGAAACGCACCAGGTTTCGGATGAACAGGGAAAAATAGGAGGCATAGACATCGGGATTGCCCAGATCGGGCATTTTGACGAAAGCCGCTGCGATGGAGTCGACATCATTATTCTTGATGGCTTCGAGCTCCGCATCGGAGAGGCCGGAGTCTTTCTTGTACTCCGCGAGCACCCGCTCAATTTCATCAAAGGTCATGATCTCTTTGTCGATAAGCGCCTGGCTGATCAGCAGGTGCCTGCTATTCTGCTGGCCGAGAAGATCTGAAAGCCGGTCTTCATCCAGAAAGCCTTCGTCGATGGCGATCTCCCCGAAGCGCTTATCGATTGTAGCTTGAAGCCGATGCACCCTCTCCACCTGTTCGCCGCTCATGTATCCGGCATCTATGGCCAGGATCCCGAGTTTTACTCGAACGGAGTCCTGCAAGGCCAATATCTCGCGCAACTGATTGGCCGTGATGAGCTTTCGCTGTAGAAGGTAATTGCCGAAGAACTGACTGAACATTGAAAAACTCCTTCCGGGTTGTGGGAAAATTCTTCTTGGAGGGACCGCCAAAAAATTTCAAAACGGCATTCATGAAACGATCAACTGCACCTTTATCCGATTTCTCACCAGTTCCCCCCCAAGGGCATCGAAGAAATGGGTTTACAACAGACAACCATCGTCAATCGTCACCCGCCTTTATAATCGAATGAACGGCACATTTTATTGAGTCGTTATTGGTTACAATTAGGTTACCTTTCGGTTAAGGTTTGGAGCACTCGCAGAAGAAGGTAATCTATTGACAGGAACCGGGTTATCAGGTTGAATAGCTTCACAATCAAGGAGAAGTGATGAATAAAGCTTTAATTACCGGCATAACCGGTCAGGACGGATCATATTTGTCCGAGTTCCTAATGGAAAAAGGGTACGAAGTTCATGGGATAGTGCGCAGGGTCGCTTTTGAAGATCCGGATCGCAGACTGGGGAGAATAAAGGGTATTCTGAGTGACATTATCTTGCATTCCGCCTCTCTGGAGAGCTACGCAAGCCTGCTAAAAGTGGTCGACCGAGTAAGGCCGGACGAGTGCTATCATCTTGCCGCCCAGAGCTTCGTCCACTATTCCTTTGAAGATGAATTTTCAACAATTAACACAAATATAAATGGAACTCATCACATCCTGGCCGCCTTGCTGGAAAGGCAGCCGCAATGCCGATTCTATTTCGCGGCATCCAGCGAGATGTTCGGTAATGCCCAAAACAGTCCGCAAGATGAAAACACTGCCATGATGCCCCGATCTCCATATGGTATTTCTAAATTGGCGGGTTTTCACCTGACCAGGAATTATCGTGAGGCTTACCGGACGTTTGCGGTGAGTGGAATCCTGTTCAATCACGAATCGCCCAGAAGAGGATACGAATTTGTTACCAGGAAGATCACGCAGACTGTCGCTAATATCAAGCGAGGTCTTGCGAAGGAACTTCGACTCGGTAATCTGGATGCCCGGAGAGATTGGGGCTTTGCGAAAGACTATGTCGAGGCAATGTGGCTCATGCTCCAGCAAGATCAACCAGGCGATTATGTAATAGCCACCAATGAAACTCATTCAGTTCGCGAATTCGCCACGAAAGCCTTTGCCCATGCAGGTCTTGATTGGAGAGATTTTGTGAAAACCGATGAGCAATTCTTTCGGCCATCCGAAATCAATGAATTGCGGGGAGATTATTCAAAAGCAAACGCAAAATTCGGATGGAGTCCCCGAACTTCATTCGATGAGTTGGTCAAGATGATGACGGAATCTGATCTCAAGGGGTAAACGGGCCTTCCGCCTAACTTGCTGCGCACGCTTTCTTTCCAAGGCGAATGCCGAAGACCTCCCCTGCGGGAACGCCGCCGGCTCCGGCAAGGGCTACTTGATTTCACGAACAAAACCCTGGACCCCGGCCTTCGCCAGGGTGACGGTCCTACGAGGTTTTTATAAAGAAGGGCCTCCGCCAAAAATAATAGCCATTGCAGCCGCTTCCAGAACCTCCGCCCTGGTTCATCCTGCCTGTAAGGGCCTTCTGGGCATGCACCGCGATGCAATCCTCACGCCTGGTATAGATGCTGACGCCACAATGGCGACAAGCTCCTTTTCACGAACGGTCAGCGCGCCTTCCTTTTGCGTAGCGTTGATGAACCCGAAAAGGCTCTGTATCGATTCCGGCATCCCCTCCATAAGAGTCCCAACGCCTTTTTAAAAACCCTCCCAACGACCCTTTGCATCAAACATCGAGTAGCCCTCCTTTTCTCTGCCGGGTAATTCCGATTTATCTTGATTAAGTCATCGGAACGACAAGAAAAGTCTAACCCCTGGAAGAAAATGCACGCCCCCTCATTTGATTCTTAATTCCTGATTGCTCTTCATATTGCCGCTTCTGGTTGCCGTTTCTATTGCCGCTTCTGGTTGCCGCTTCCGGTTGCCGTTTGGCGGGCCAAATTCCTCCGTGGTACGCTGTTGGTACGAATTGAGCCACTGCACTGTGAAGATTCGAGAAAGGTGGAAAATGCCCATAGTTCCAACAGATTTCGTTCCATTGGCAATGCCGGGGGGGCAACTGGCCGACCAGGAGATCCGCGCAAAGTCTGAGGCGTTCGACAGTCAAGTTGGGCAACTACCCCGGAAGTCCGGCACAATCTTGGAGGACAAGGCTATTTCGCGCCAGGAACTATTAAACAGGGCCAATGTAAACGATGTTTACGCAAGCCAATTCGACCCCGCCGCCCGCTCCATCTATGAAGAGTACCTCACGCTCACGGGGAAAGATGCCGCAATGGGAATTCCAGCCTATCAACAGAAAATGCAGGACCTCGCGGCCGATATTCGTCAGGGTTTGCCCAACGATAAGCAGCGAATGAGGTTCGATGAGATGGCGAGCCATCGGATGCGAAGCAATCTCGATGCGATGGCCAGGCATCAGGCAGACCAAACTGCCCGGTGGATTGCCCGCACAGGCGATGCAATGGCCCAGGCGCTTTCAAAAAGAATCTCTGACGAGCGTTATGACTTCGATTATGTAGCCGGCCCCGAAGGGTTGATCCAGGGCATCAGGAACATGTACGCAAGTTACGGCAGAGTTACCGGGCAGGACCCGGCCGCTTCAGCCCTTAAAGCAGCGGCCGCGATAGACAGGGGCTTGTCCGATGCCGTTTTAACGGAAGCAGCGACGAACCCCGCCGGCGCTAAGATACTCTATGACCGCTATGAGTCTTACATGTCTTCAACTGCCGTGAGACGGCACGTTCTAAATAATCTTCTTCCGGCCATAAGGCAGGAGCAGACCGCTACCGTATATAACGATGTGATCAGAAGATTTAACCTTTCCGATCCCGATTCGGACATCCATGCAGCCACCAAATGGGTGATGGACCCAAATAATTATCAAGACCAACTCGCCGGCCCCGATCAGAGAAACGATGCGGCAAAGACGATTCAGGGCGCGTGGAATCGTGCAAGACAGCTCCATGAGGACAATCAGTCCTCAGCCGACAGTAACTTTACGGATGCCGTCGCAAAACGTGAGATTGCAGGTCTGGGGCTCCAAACATGGAGAGATCCCGAAACGGGGCTTCCGCCTTCAAGCGACATTGTCCGTGCAACCCTTGAACATGACGCGAACCCTGCCGCACCCGGAGCAAGCGACAGGGACACCCTTGTGAGTCTTGCACACGATTTGTCGAACAGGCGCATGAACAGTTCAGGGCCCATAGATAAAGCCTATCTCCGCAACCTCGTCACCCACAGGGATTTCAGGGAACTGAGAGGCCTGTACGAAACTTACCGGGACCCCGCAAAGTCCCGCTGGTTCGATTCCGCAAAAACCGCATTTTACTCCAGGTACGCCGATCCTAACGGGCCGAACGGGGTGAATGCCGATGCAATGAAGCTTTTCCCACAATATCTCACCGATCTTGATCAGGCCGTCCGGGATCAGAACCTTAAGGGCGGCCAAATTCGGGAATCAGCGGACAAGATGTTGAAAGATACCGACAGGGCACTTCTCGGACAATGGTTTGGAAATACTGCCCGGGCCCCTGACTTTCAAACTGCATCCATTCCGTTGGCAGCGCCGCCTTCCATGACGGCGCAAGTAAACCCATAACCCCGAATTCCGGGAAAATTGGAAGATAAGCGAACAATGATGGATGCTCCGGATGTTGCTTCAACAGTAACAGCCCTTTCGGACCAGCCGAAAGGGCCTTTTCCAGACAAATCGAAACCGCCCGGTCAGCCTGACCCTACATCACTCGACATATCGAAGCCGCCGGACTTGCCCGACGAACCCGAACAGCCTCTGGTGAGCACGCAAGATCCGTACAATGCGGTGATCCAGGCGCCATACGATGATGGCGCCTGCAACGAACTGCTCCGCAATGCCACATCCGATGAGGACCTGCTCTATAACCTCTACGGCAAGACGGTTCTTGATGCGATAAAGCGGCTTTACTCGCCCGATACTGCTTCGCCCAAAGCTGTGGCGGCAGCCCAAAACGCCACTGCAGTCTCAGAGCTTACCGGATTCAAAGTATCTCCGGCTGCGTATCTTGAAAACCCCGACGCATACAACGAAGCCCTCTTCGGGACGGGACACCTGCGCGAAAAGATTTTTATGGGACTGGCCGGCATGATTCCCTCCATTGCCGCCGCCACTGCCGCAAGGTTCTCCGCGCAGCCCCCTTGGACCGCTGGTGGCGTTCGCCACTGAAGAGGGATTGACCCTCAAGCCCAACGATGCTCGGCCCTTTTATGGTTACTACTTCCATCGGCTGGATGGTCAAGGCGCCGCAGCCAAAGGCGGCGCGAAACGTATGTCGTCAACGGAAGGGCGACCGGCGGATTTGCCTATGTTGCGTACCCGGCAAAATACGACGAAAGCGGAGTGCAGACGTTTATCGTCAATCAGGATGGGGTAATCTACGCGAAAAATCTTGGCAAAGATACCGCCGATCTCGCAAAAGCGATAACCGAGTTCAATCCGGACAAGACCTGGCTCGCAGTACAATAAGTGCCAACGGTTTGACAGCTTGAACGCGGCCATAGCGTACAGAAGAAAAGCGGGTGAGCCTGTAAGCCGGATTCTGTCGCTGCGTCGTCGTTGGCTCGACTTGCGCCGAGATTTTCGACGGCGTGGCGCG
>CAVRZU010000131.1:0-12191 GCA_963725365.1 uncultured delta proteobacterium
CTCAAAGTGCATTTCAAGCGAACTGGGACCAGGTTCAAAAGTGAGTACCTGGACATAGTAGTCATCGAACAATGGCTTGGCCGGGAGTGCGGGAAGAAAGACCCCGATTTTTCGCTTTTCCCACCATTTTCGCTTAACAGCATTATGAGCCGCTACGGCCTTAAAGAGTCTTACAGGCACAATGCAATGGCGGATGCTTTTTGCGCAGCACAGATCTTCCAGATGCAGATGAGAAGACTGGCCGATTTCGGCGTAGATTCCCTTTGGTCGTTGAAACAGGTTGTGCGAAGCTGCACATATAGCACCTGGTAGCCGCATTCCATGGCGTCGCCTGGAGGTTTCATGCACAAACGAACAAAGCCGCCGCGCTCAATCCCCTTATTCACCTTGACATCCCAACTCAACTGAAGCTACAGTATAGCCGTATTATAGCTTGAGGCCGCCATTCCTCCGGCTAATTACGATAAATCCTAAACGGGACTTTAGCGTACCCAATGCCGGACTGGCTTCAAAAACGGTTGGTACTGCCCGCTGGACCTGTGCAAGGTCAACGAAAACGGGTTTATATACGTTGTGGATAGAAAAAAGGATATGATAATCTCGGGCGGAGAGAACGTTTATCCGGGAGGGGGAAAGCGCCCTGTACAGACACCCGGCAGTTTTCCAGGCAGCGGTGATTGGCACGAGTGACCATAAATGGGGAGAGGCTGTCACAGCCCTCATAGTCACTATTAACAAAAGGAGAAGTTCTTATGAAACTCAAACAACTTGTCGTGTCCATTGAGAATTCTCCGGTCCGCCTATACCAGGTAACCGCCGCCCTGGGGGATGCGGGAATTAACCTGAGGGCCCTCAACCTGGTGGATACCGGGGCTTTCGGCCAGCTCAGGCTGCTCGTCTCAGACATCGCAAAAGCCAGGCGAATTCTAATGGAATTGCAATTGCCCGCCTTCGTCAACGAAGTCGTTGCAGCGCTGATCCCCGACGTTCCCAAAAGCCTGGCCAATGTTCTCAAACCGCTTAGCGACGCCAGCGTGTATGCGACCAGCATGTACGCATTTACCGGATTTGCAAATGATAAGGCTGTCATGATCTTCCGGTTCAGCGACAATGACAGGGCAATAGAATTGCTCAAGGAAAACGGGTTGACCATTCTGGACTCCGAGGCCTTTGGGATACTGGAAAGCGAAAGGTAGACAGCAAAGGGGAAATTCCATGACGAAAGAAGATCCTGACTTTACGGCCAAAAGATTTGCAGTGGTCGGCGCTGGTCCTGTGGGTTGCATAGTGGCGGCTTTTCTTTCAAAGGGCGGCTATGAGGTCGCACTTTGCGATGTCATCCCCGAGATGGTCGACCCTGCGAAGACCACCGGCATTTCCATAGAGGGCGCCGAACAGCTCCATCAGAAAGTGGCCCGCACGTGCCATGGCGTTGACGAACTGGCGCAATACGACCCGGATGTCATTTTCATTACAGTCAAGGCAAATGCGCTGCCGCTGATTGTTTCGGCACTCGAGGAATTCCAAAGAGAAGGCAGGTACCTCGTAAGCTGGCAGAACGGGATCGATACCGAACTCGAGATTGCAAAGGTGCTCGGGAAAAAACCGGTCATGAGGGGCGTGGTTAACTGGGGGTGCGGGATGAAGGGCCCATGCAGGGTCATGATGGAGTTCCACCATCCCCCGCATTACGTTCAGGAGCTTGCGCCCGAATCCGCCGCCGCCGCCGTGGGGGTAGCAAAGATATTGACCGAGTGCGGACTGCCCACTCGGCATACCGATAAAATCGTCTCCATGGTCTGGCGAAAATCTGTTATGAACGCGGCCATGAACCCGGTATGCGCGGTTACCGGCCTCACGATGGCGCAGGCCACCAAGGATCCGATAATCTTCGGCCTCGTGGACTCATTGATGAAAGAGTGCATCAAGGTGGCTCGAGCAAATGAAATCATGCTTGGATTCGACTACTATCCGCAGGCAATGGAGTACATGAAAAACGCGGGCAACCACAAGCCTTCCATGCTGATGGACATTGAAGCCAAGAGGCGTACCGAAATCGACTACATAAACGGCAAATTCGTCGAATATGGGAAACAGGCCGGGCTGGAAACTCCTTACAACGCATCTCTTCAATCGCTGGTAAAAGGACTGGAATCAGCCATGGAGTCACGAAGGAGATGATGAGTTGAGTTCGATCTACATTGGCGTTGACGTCGGCGCTTCCCGAACGAAAGCGGCCGTCCTCGACGGGGGAAAAAACCTGCTCGGATACGCCGTGAGGAAATCCGGGGTCGATTTCTCCGCAACCGCCGAGGTCTGCCTGGCGGAATCCCTCGATATGGCCCGGCGCGTCAAGGCGGACATAGCATACACGGTGTCCACCGGTTACGGCAGGTCCAACGTAGCTTACTCAAGGGAAACAAAAACCGAGATCGGTTGCCATGCAAAAGGATGTTACTTCTATTTTCCCAAGGCCATCACGGTGATAGATATCGGAGGCCAGGACAACAAAATTATATGCCTGGACGCTGCGGGGCGCCGCACGAGCTTCAAGATGAACCGGAAATGCGCCGCCGGCACCGGCGCTTTTCTGGAAGAAATGGCCTCGCGCCTCGACATTGCGATCGAAAACATGGACACCCTCGCCAGGCAATCCACCTCCATGGTGAGGCTTGGGAGCTTCTGTACCGTTTTTTCGGCTACCGAAGTGCTTGAAAATATTCGAAACGGGGAAAAAGTCGCCGATATTGTCAAAGGAGTTTTCTTTTCGGTGATCCAAAGAATTCTCGAAATGGATTCCATATCTCAAGATGTGGTCATGACCGGCGGTGTCGTAGCTAACAATCCATACATTGTCACGATGACCGAGGAACAGATCGGACGAAAGATCTTTGTTGCGGAGTATCCTCAGTTAACCGGCGCAATCGGGGCAGCGCTTTATGCGATCGAAGCATCGAGTCTGACAGTCGGGAAAGGAGGCGTTTGTCATGGCTGAAAGGCTAAAGACCACGAAAGACATCAGCAAATTCATGGCTGATTATTACTATGAACTCGATGAGGCATCCAAATCCGGAAAGAGAAAAATAGCCTGGTGCACCAGCGTGGGGCCCGCTGAAATTCTCAGAAGCCTGGGATTTCTCACCTATTTTCCGGAAACCCACGCAGCCATGCTCGGCACCAGCAGAATGGCTGCAAACCTTATTTCATCGGCTAACGCCATCGGGTATTCACCGGATATATGCTCCTATTTGACTGCCGACATCGGGTCATGCCTTCAGGGGCTGACCCCCCTCACAAAAGCATTTCCCGGCATCGAGGGAGTCCCGCGGGCGGATGTGCTTGTCTACAACACCAATCAGTGCCGCGACGTCCAGGACTGGTTTTCATGGCATGCCAAAAGGCTCAATGCGCCTCTTTTGGGTTTGGAAACCCATCGAAATATCGCAAAGGTGAGCGCGGCGCACGTATCTTCGATCGCGGCAC
Organism: uncultured delta proteobacterium; assembly: GCA_963725365.1. Classification (GTDB taxonomy): domain Bacteria; phylum Desulfobacterota; class Syntrophobacteria; order Syntrophobacterales; family Syntrophobacteraceae; genus SbD1. The sequence continues at coordinate 3,484 of CAVRZU010000131.1, forward strand.
AAATGGAGAATATGGTCGAACCGCTGGAACATATCGCCGGGCGCAAGCTGGACCTGGATGAGTTGAGAAACAGGGTGGCCCTTACCCGCCAATGCTCCGACCTTTGGGAAAAATGCCTCCAGACAGCGGCGGCAACCCCTTCTCCCCTTACCTTTTTTGACGCCACTACCATAATGGGCCCGGCCGTCGCCGGTAGGGGCACCAGGGCGGCGATCGATGTTTACCGGCTGCTCCTGGAAGAATTGAACGAACGAATCGAGAAGGGCGAGGGAGCAATAGAGGGTGAGGAACGGCATCGCCTCTACTGGGACGGAATGCCAGTCTGGGGACGCCTCAGTATGCACTCGAAGCTTTTTGCCGGTTTGGGCGCCTCCGTAATCGCTTCCACCTATTGCAGCAGTTGGATTTTCAACGCCATGGACCCCGCCCGGCCCTTCGAGAGTATGGCAAAGGCCTACACTGAACTGTTTATCGTTCGCTCCGACGACTACAAGGAGAAATATATCAAAGAGAAGCTGGAGTTCTTCAAGTGTGACGGCATTATCTATCATGATTCGAAAACATGCCCCAACAATTCAAACTGCCGGTATGGGATGCCTCAGCGGTTGCAGCTCGAAACGGGCATTCCGGCCCTGATAATAAACGGCGATCTCAACGATCTCAGGCTTATTTCGGATGAACAGACCAAAACCAACGTAGAGGCTTTCATCGAGCAGCTTGAAGAGGCAAAGGCGTAAAAATAAATTGAGGAATTTAGGGATTTAGGGATTTAAGGATTTAGGAATTAAGGAATTAAGGGATTGAGGGATTGAGGATTGAGGGATTGGAAAGACTGGTCAATTGGGACTGAAGCGGGCATTGTCACCATATTGAAGCCGGAAGAACAGTTGAGAAAGCTCGGTTCGATCGGGTGCGAGAGCTTTGGGACCGATCTCGTCAAAATTCTCGACGAAAAAGGCCGTGAGGTCCCGTGTGGCCAGATAGGGGAGATATACTCCCTCGGTCCGATGCTGTTCGACGGATATTACAAGCTCCCCGATAAAACCGCCGGTTCTTTTCGGGGCAAGTACTTTTCCGCCGGGGATATGGGCAGGAAGGATGAAGAAGGATTTTTCCATATCGTCGATCGCCGGGATAACATGATAATAACCGGTGGAGAAAATGTTTACCCCAGTGAGTTGGAAGAGGTGATAGGGTGTCTTGATTCTGTGTATGATTGTGCCTGCATCGGAATTGCCGATGAAAAATGGGGTGAAAAAGTAGTTGCAGTGGTAGTGCCAGAGTCCGCAGGCCTTGACGAGGACCGGTTGAGTGAGACCATAACGGAGCGGTGCAAGACGAACCTGGCCAGGTTCAAACGCCCCAAGGAGATCATATTCATCAAACATGAGGAAATGCCCAGGACAGCAACCGGAAAGATCCTGCACAGAGAATTGAGGGAAACGTTTAACAGAACAGAGAACACTAAGGAGTAAATTCATGAGAGAAGTTGTAATAGTTGGAGCGGCGAGAACTGCCGGCGGTCAATTCGGAGGCTCGCTTAAGGGAGTGACTGCTCCCGAAATGGGCGCGGCCGTGATTAGAGAAACTATAAAACGTTGCGGGATTGCACCCGAGGTTATCGAGCAAACCGTTTTCGGCAATGCCTGGCAGGCAGGCGTCGGCCCCAATGCGGCCAGGCTGTGTTCGGTTATGGGTGGTATCCCGGTGGAAGCCCCGGCGGTTTCAGTCAATGTCCGTTGCGGTTCGAGTATCCAGGCTTTGATTTTCGGCGCTCAGGCCATAAAAGCGGGTGACGTAGATACCGTGCTTGTAGGTGGTACCGAAAGTGCCAGTAATATCCCCTATGGATTGCCCCGCGCCCGCTGGGGGTACCGCATGGGCAACGGAGAACTGATTGATTTCATGCACAAGGACGGATTTCTGTGTCCTCTGGGCGGTGGACTCATGGGCGAGATCACAGACTGGCTCGCCAAGGAAAAGGGGATCTCCAGGCTGGAGCAGGATGCTTTCTCCGCCGAATCGCATAATAAAGCCGAGGCCGCGATCCGGGAAGGAAAATTCCTCGAAGAGGTCGTTCCTATTCAGGTAAAAGGGAAAAAAGGCGAACCAGTCATGGTTACCGAAGAAGAGATCTACCGTAAGGGGGTAACCGCGGAATCGCTGAGCAAGCTTAAGCCGGTCTTCTCCAAAGATGGCACGGTAACCGCCGGAAATGCATGCGCCTTATGCGACGCTGCTTCGGCTGCGGTGCTGATGGAGCGCGGCAAGGCCCTGGCAATGGGCCTGAAGCCCATGGCCCTTTTGAGAGGCTATTCTTTTGTCGGGGTCGAGCCCAAACGGTTTGGCATCTCACCGGCCAAGGCGATACCCGTCGCTTTGAAAAAAGCAGGGCTCCAGTTAGGCGACATCGATCTCATCGAACTCAATGAGGCCTTCGCGGCTCAGTATATTGCCTGTGAACAGGACCTCGGACTGGATCGCTCCAAGGTCAATATTTACGGGGGAGCGATCGCTCTCGGGCATCCGGTAGCCGCTACGGGCACAAAGATTCTCACCACCTTGCTCTATGCCATGCGGGAGAGGGATGTAACACTTGGCGCGGTCAGCCTGTGCATCGGCGGAGGAAATGGCGTGGCCGCCATAGTTGAAAGGCTCAACTAAGACGATCTTGCATTCATGACTCATCATGCGAAACTCGATAGACTCGAAATGAAACCGGGGCAGGCTGTGCTTCTCTCTTTTGCCGTTATCGCAGCCTGCCTCTTGAGTTATGAATTTTTCGACGCGCCCGCTGCACGTTTTTGCGCAAGTCTCAACTACAAAGTCAAAGAAATATTCGGTCTGATAACCTGGCTGGGGATATCCACACCCTGGGTGGTTGGCGCCCTGGCCGGGTTTATCTACTTCAAATTCATCAAAAAAAAGAAACCCCGGCAAATGCGGCCGCTTTCCTGCTCGCGGCCGTGATCTTCTCGGGACTGGCGAACGACCTGGTAAAGACGCTGATTGGCAGAAGCAGGCCCGGATTGCTCCTTTCCGAGGGCATATACGGGTTTAAACCCTTTACCTGGCAGTATTATTATTCCTCGTTTCCATCCGGCCACGCCAACACCATAGCTTCCCTTTGCTACGGCCTTTTCCTGGTAACCGGCCGCTTCAAGTTTTTTCTGCTGGGTATAGCTTTGGCTGTAATGGCCAGCCGTGTTATAGTGGGAGCTCATTTTCCGAGTGACATATTATTCGGGGCTTACCTGGGATTAGTCGTTACCGAACTGTTGAGATCCATATGCCATTTGCGAACATAGGCGACATCGATCTCTATTACGAGATCCACGGCGAGGGATTTCCCCTCCTCTTTATCAGCGGGCTTTCATCGAGCACCTGGACCTGGGAAGGACAGGTTCCCTTTTTCAAGCAACATTACAGGTGCATTGTTTTCGATAACAGGGGGGGCGGATTGTCAGGTAAGCCCCCGGGGCCGTATTCGATGGCGCAAATGGCCGAAGACGCGCTCAGTCTACTGGACTTCCTCAGCATCGATAAGACGCTCGTTTTCTCCCTTTCAATGGGGGGGATGATCGCTCTGGAGCTGGCAAGGATTGCATCGGACAGGCTTGGCGCCATGCTTCTGGGGTGCACCCATGCCGGGGGAAAGAGCCGCATTTCACCCTCGCCCGAAACTGTGTCGCTCCTGATGGACAATGAGGGGCTGACCCGGGAACAACTCCTGCACAAGCAAACACCCCTGTTTTTTAGCGATGGTTTCCGGTCCGAAAACTCCGAAACCATAGAAGAACATTATCGCGTGCAGCTTCTGGCGCAGGATCAGCCGCAATTCGCCTTCGAGGCTCAACTCAAGGCAATCTATACTTTCGATTGCACGGACGCCTTGAAACAAATCAATAATCCCGTGCTCGTAGTAACCGGCACGGAAGATGTTCTGATTCCACCGGCAAATTCAACCTATCTTGCCGCACGCCTCCCAAATACCGAGTTGATCGTAATATCGGGGGCTGGACACGCCCTTCATGTCGAATGCCGGGATTTTCTCAATCGGGCCGTTCACACTTTTTATCAGAAGAATTTAGGGATTTAGCTGAAGGTGGAGTTTTCAGAACATCAGGGGCAGGCTGTCCGCAACCAGAAAGCCCCTGCGGGTAGGTTGCAACCTTGTGCCTTTCACCTTTGCCAGCCCGGACTGCAGCATCTGTGCTACAGCTTTGTCAGTTCCGGGGCCGCTTCGGCGGGCATCAATGGCTACCCCGTCGCTTGTCCTAAAGCCAAGAGCGAGTCTTTCGAGTTCGGTCTGCTCTTCAGTCAGGACTTCCGAACCTTCAACCGGCGCCTTTCCCTCCTCCAGCAGTTGGCAGTATTTCCGGATGGACTTTACATTCCACCATCTCTTGCCGCCGGGATAGGCCCGCCCGCCTTGCCGGGAGTGGGCTGAAGGACCAAGGCCCAGATAGGGCACATGGGTCCAGTATTTTCGGTTATGACGGCTCATGAACTCGGGGCCGGCGGCGAAATTGGATATTTCATAATGGAGATAGCCCTGTCTTTCGAGGTAGCGGGAAGTCCAGATAAAAATGCGCTTTCAAGGCGTTCTCCAACGGATCGGGCCCTGCCTGCCTGTCTCATTTGCCATAGCGGGGCGCCCTTTTCAAAGCTCAGTTGGTAGCAGGAAATATGTTCCGGCCTGAATTCCAGGATCCGGTCTAGCGTCTTTTTCCATCCCTGGAAGGTCTGAATTTCAAATCCGTATATGAGGTCCACCCCAATATTGGCAAACCCGCAGGACCTGACCATAGCCAGAGAGTTCAGAGCGTCCTTCGAGCTATGGATTCTTCCGAGGTATTTGAGCTCACGCTCATCCAGGGATTGAATTCCAAGACTGATTCGATTTACGCCCAGGTTTTTAATCGTCCTGAGCTTATGTTCGGTCAGGCTCTCAGGATTGGCCTCCATGGTCATCTCTGTGTCCGCGCAAAATGTAAAATGTTCGAGGAGGCACTCGATCAGGCCGGCGAGGTCCCTTTCTTCCAGGATCGAAGGGGTGCCTCCCCCCAGATAGAGGGAATCAAAGTCGCGGAATTTTTCCCTGTAGAGGAGGACTTCTTTTCGAACGGCGTGAAGCCAGGCGGGGATGGCGGCACTGGATGCAACCGAGTAGAAGTCGCAATAGAAGCATTTTGAGCGGCAGAAAGGGACGTGGAGATAGAGCCCGGGGCGTTGCTCATTGTTCATACATCTATCCGCTAATCATCATCCCTTGATTTCAGGACGGCTACAAATGCGCCCTGAGGAATCATAACCTGCCCCACCATTTTCATCCTTGCCTTTCCTTTCTTCTGCTTTTCTAAAAGCTTGCGCTTCCGGGAGATGTCTCCGCCGTAGCATTTGGCCGTGACGTCTTTTCGGAAAGGTGTAATCGTGGAACGGGAAATGATCTTGCCCCCGATAGCGCCCTGAATGGCAATTTTGAAGTTGTGCCTGGGGATTTCCTCCTTAAGGCGGTCGCAGACCTGGACCCCCCAGTCCCTCGCACGGTCCCGGTGCACGATCAGGGAGAGGGCGTCGACCCTTTCTGCGTTGACCAGGATATCCAGCTTTACCAGATCGCCCTCCCGATACTCGATAAGTTCGTAATCAAATGAGCCGTACCCTTGTGTAACCGACTTCAGCCGTCGTAAAAGTCGAAGACCACTTCTGCAAGAGGCATGTCGAAGGTCATTTCAACCCTGGCGGGCGTTGGATATGCGACCCTTGGATTGCTCCCCCGGCGTCCAGACACAATTTCATCACCGTGCCCATGTAGCGTTCGGGAATTATAATCGTGGCCTTTATGAAGGGTTCAGCCGAACTTTTGATACTGGTGGGGTCCGGATAGTATTGAGGGTTTTCCACTGATGAGCGGCGTGCCGTCACAAGTGTAAATTGGTACTGCACGCTGGGCGCCGTCATAATGATGGACTGGTCGAACTCTCGCTCCAGCCCCTGCCTGGACAATCTCCAGGTGAAGAAGCCCGAGGAAGCCGCAGCGGAAACCCTGGCCCAGCGCTGCGGAACTGTCTTTCTGATAAACCAGCGCGGCATCGTTGAGCTTGTATTTTTCCAGGGAATCCACAAGCGAGGGATACTCATCGGAAGAGATCGGATAGATTGAGGAAAAGACAACCGGCTTTACATCTTTGAATCCGGACAGGGGAGATGGCGCAGGATTTGACTCCAGGGTCATGGTGTCACCGATCCTGATATCGGCCACTGTCTTTATTCCCGCGATCACGTACCCCACCGAACCCGCTGAAAGCTCCTTTTGAGGCTCCCTGCTAAAACGAAATAGTCCCACCTCTTCCACCTTGTGAGCCGCCCCGGTGGACATGAACAGGAGGGTGTCTCCGGGCTTTACCGTCCCGTCAAAAACACGGCAGCTCGCAATGGCGCCTCGATAGGGGTCGTAATGAGCATCGAAGATCAGCGCGGTAAAAGGCTTGCCTGCATCCCCTGAAGGGGCCGGTATTTGGCTTACAATGGCTTCGAAAACATCTTCAATCCCAGTGCCTTCCTTGGCCGAGCACAAAATGGCGTTGTCCGGATCAAGCCCCAGGTCGTGTTCTATCTGCTCTTTGACCATCTCGATATCTGCTGAAGGCAGGTCGATTTTGTTGATGACCGGAATAATCGTGAGATTGTGCTCCATGGCGGCGTACAGGTTGGCTATGGTTTGGGCCTGGACCCCCTGGGATGCATCCACGAGAAGCAGCACACCCTCGCACGAAGCCATTGCACGGGATACTTCGTAAGAAAAGTCCGCGTGACCGGGGGTATCTATAAGATTGAGCTGGTAGACCTCACCCGATTTGCTCTTGTAGGAAAGGACTACGGTCTGGCTTTTGATCGTAATTCCTCTCTCCCGTTCGAGGTCCATATTGTCAAGGAACTGGTCTCGAAACTGCCGCGCCTCGATCAGTCCCGCGTGCTGAATCAGACGGTCGGCCAGGGTGGATTTTCCATGATCGATATGAGCAATGATGCTGAAGTTTCTAATCTGCTGCATTGTCGGTTTGTTCTTTCCTTTAACTGAGCTTAGGTGTTTGGCCCTTATCAAAACTACTCTCTACGATAACCGTGAGATCCCGCAATTGCCAAAACCGGCAACCAGGTCAGTTTTGAATCACTTAAAGCCATTTAAGATCATACTTGTGGTGCGGCGGAGTGTCAATGGCGCGCTACCGTTAGCTCCATTGCGGAGAGGAGGAGGGAGAGGTGAAGCTTCGAAAGTACCTGAGCGAAGTATTTCTTTTTGACTGGTTCAAAGGGAGGTAGACGGAGGGATGTCACGCGGAGGCGCGGATCGTCGGGAGGTTTCCACGCGAAATCGTCAGGACGCGAGGCGCGGAGAATTTTTTCACGCGAAGCCGCGAAGCCGCAAAGAAAGAAAAGACAGTCTTTTTTAGAGATCTGAGGGTCTCAGGACAGGCGAAGCGAAGCCTAACCGGTCACTGTCTTTTTTCGCGTCTTCGCGTCTTTGTGTGAGAAACTTCCGCCTTCATCAACAACATCGGCGGCCCCTAGCGACCTTTATCACCAGCGCCGCCGCCGGTCTCTCCTGCCGCGCATCCGGCCCGGAGAATATTCCACCTCCCCAAGTTTGACCGTCTCCTCGATCCCTTCGATGATGAGCCTTCCGGCGGTGGGGGCCTGCGGATCCAAAGTGAGGACACCCATAATCATCAATGCGTGGCTCTTTTATGTAGCGCTTGCTTCAACTGGTCGTCTTGCTACACCCCCATGGTCCCTGACGCTGTCAGGTGCCATCACGATAGTCATCAGTACCTGAACTGCTGGTGGCTATCGTTGGGTGTAGGTGGTTTCGAACCACCGACCTCAGCCTTATCAGGGCTGCGCTCTGAACCAACTGGCGTATGCACCTCGGTATAATTCGCCTTACGCCTCGCTAAAAGCTCGGCTTGGCTCATTAACCTCGGGATAATTCGCTCTACGCCTCGTTAAACTCGGCGTGAGCTCATCACCCTAATGAGCAATGAGCCTAAACAATATGCCGTTGTTGGCCGCGGAAATATCTTGGTTTGCATCAAGCTAACCAACGCCTCTGCTGACGACGTATTGCTCTTCCCGCTCCCTGACGATGGATGGCGCATGTGGCCGGACACGGACGCCGCTTGGCAAGACGATGCGCTGTACCTTCCCGATGAAGTCGATCTGGCGCGACTGCCGGTCCAACCGCCTACCGGCGGCTGGCAGGTTCTGAACGCGAAGCGGGCATACCCGTCACACTGCCTGCCTCTGTTGAGCAGTTCTATTGGGGCCGGCTTGGCTCCCGCCCCTACACCAAGAACGAATATGAATATGCCGACATAAACTCGGAAGTAAGAAACGGCGCCTACCGCGGCGTCTCCTGGTTCTGGCGCAGCTTTGAGCTTCCCCCGGTCGCCCATCGCAGGCAGGTAACTCTTTCCATTCGCGGCTATCGTCAGCGTGTCGAGGTCTTCGTCAACCAGCAGTTGGCGGGCTACGACTTGATCGCCGAAACTACGTATAATGCGATATCACGCCGATGCTCGTGCCCGGTGAGAACTGGCTTGCGCTGCGCATCACAAACCCCGGCGGCGTCTATGATTGGCGGGACTTCAACAAATTGCGCTGGGGCGCTAAGGAGTTTCACGCTGGACGCGGGTTTGGCGGTC
>CAVRZU010000132.1:0-9594 GCA_963725365.1 uncultured delta proteobacterium
CGGGCTGCAAACAACAGGGTCTTTGAATAAGGCTTTTTCAACAGGTGAGATATAGGCCGTCTCATCCAGGACTGCTCCGCGAACGGCGATATCTTTGAACGAGCGGAAACGCCTCGCGATCAATGAAAGGAAAAAAGATGAAAACCGGTCGTTTCCATCAAAGATCTGCTGGAATTTGTCCGCTGCAAACAGGTAGCATACGGTATCCCGGACCACCTTGGCCTTGAGAGCGTAGGGGGCGCCCCCGGTAGCCACGATTCCGAACACTTCGCCTCTGGAAAGATAATCGACCGGCAGTTCGTTCTCGAACAGGCCCACCAGCCCCGAGAATACCAGGTAGACGAAACTGCGGGCGTCCCCTTTTTCATAGATCGTCCGGCCCTCTAAGAACTGGTCGACTTCGAGACAGGACATAAGAATGCAAAGCTCTTCCTCGGAGAGGAAGGAAAAAGGCCTGATTTTCTTTATGAACTCTTTAGGAGGGAGCATTGTTGGAACCCCTCACCCCGGTCCTCTCCCTAAGGGAGAGGGGGAAGAAATCGGAAAGAAGATTGGCCCCCCCTTTCATCGGGGATTTACGCCAAACAGGAGCCATTTGAAGTCGTCACGGAGCCGGGCACTTACATTTTTGCCGATCCGGCACATGAAAAGATTGTCCGGGTCCAGGCAAATATTTGGCTCATTGGTTACACATTCGTTAAACTGAAAGGGTTGGAAAAGTCGGATCATCATTTTGCGGTATTGCGATCCGCTCATTTTCGTGCCGCTCAAATCCCAGGTCCAGGTATAGCCTACCATATATATGATTTTTTCCTCCACTTCGGGATGAGAGAGCATACTTTTAAGCAGGGCGGCGCCGACTCCCATTTTTCTCCAGTCGCGGATAACCTCTATTGCTTTTACCTCCATCATAACTCTAGGCTCGAGCCTGACCCAGCGCTGATAAGGCTCCGGATAGGCAAGAACAGCAAAACCGATGATGTTTCTACCACCGGTTACCGCAAGGACTACGTTTGCATCATCTTCGGCCGCCCTCATTTTGAGGCTTTCACACCTTGTGTAGAGTGAACGAAATCCGGTATGCTCGCTGAACTGCTTGTCGAAACTGAACTCACAGATCTCATCGGCAGAAGCAGAGGTAATCACCGATAATTGCCCCATCGGGGTCTCCATGGTGAGTTGTTCAGTCACGTAAATAACCCCTTCAGTTTAACCGCGCCAAAAGCCGCCGGGAAATTTGCCGGCATGCCTGCCGAACCCGAACATAATCTTTGCTGTCTGCCTATAATCATTAAGTTATCATCAAATAATCCCCAACCGGGAATAATTTTATGGTCAATCAATTTTGCTTGACTGGCAGCCTAATCTCAGCTATTAAATAGCCACGTTGTAGCTAAGGTTCATCGGAAATTCCCCGAAGCTTCCGGTCAAGGTTGAGTTCCCCGCCTTCTAAGAGGCAGGGGGGATTTGAGATCGTAAGCAAGCGGCGCGGCAGCCTGTTCCTTCAGCAAGTTTTTTCCCGTACTCCCTGGCCTATCCGTCCCACGTGCCGAATCACTCAGCCCGTCAAGCTCCTTACTATGATGTTCGTGGCTCTTATTGCGAACGATTCCAATTCTTACTGCGCGGATATTGCGCCGCCTGGAGAAGTGCTGCCGAAACAAACGGGCATCACTTGCGAGGTTATATAAATGCACAAATTACTACAAGGGCATAGCGGCCTGAAAATGTTTCTCCTGGGCAATGAGGCCATTGCAAGGGGGGCCATCGAAGCCGGCCTGGCCGTGGGGGCCACCTATCCGGGGACACCGTCATGGGAGATCAGCTCAAATCTGTTCGAGATGTCTCAGGAGAGCGAACTTTATTTCGAATACAGCGTCAACGAGAAAGTCGCGCTCGAGGTTGCAGCGGCAGCGGCCAATTGCGGGTTGCGAAGCATGGCCGTCATGAAACATGTCGGGTTGAACGTGGCGGCGGATGCCCTTATGACCCTTGCATATGTAGGGATCAAAGGGGGGATGGTGATATTGACCGCCGACGATCCTTTCATGTTTTCCAGCCAGAATGAACAGGACAACCGCTTCTACGGAAAGCTGTCCGGACTTCCGATCCTCGAACCCTCATCGGTTGAGGAAGCAAGGGTCATGGTTCGTTATGCTTTCGATCTTTCGGAGAAAATCCGCGAGCCCGTATTATTCAGGACAACTACACGGATCAATCATTCGACGGGGATCGTCACCCTGGGCGAGGTCAGCCCGGTAAGAAGGGAGGGAAATTTCATCAAGGACCCTTTCAACTACGTTACGATACCTGCGGTCTCGCGGAACCTCCATGCCAAGCTTTTGAAAAACATGGAGGAAGCAAAACAGATTAGCGAAAGCTCAGAATACAATTTCTGCGTAGGCGAAGGCCGGTGGGGCATTATTTGCAATGGCGTCAGCTACAACTATGTCCGGGACGCGGTGAAGGACCTTGGGGTCGAGGAGAAGGTGAAAATCCTGAGAATCGGATTCTCCAATCCCATGCCGGACAACCTGATCAAGACATTTCTCGAAGGATGCGAACGGGTCCTGGTTGTCGAAGAGGGCGAACCTTATATGGAAGTGGAGGTCAAGGCGTTTGCCCAGGAGAGCGGGCTGACCCTTCCTATCGACGGGAAAGCTCCCGATCTGTTCTCCAGGCTGTATGAATTCGATCCTGCCATGGTCAGGAAAACAATTGCAGCTCATTTCGGCATCTCCTATAATCCTCCCGCCGTCGCGGATCTATCCGACATCCCGGAAATTGCTCAGCGGCCCCCAAATCTTTGCGCGGGCTGCTCTCACCGGGCGAGCTATTATATCGTGAAAAAAGCAGCGGAGGGCATGGAGACCATTTACCCGACTGACATCGGCTGCTACACGCTCGGAGTGCTTCCACCGCTTTCCATGGCCGATTTCCTCATTTGTATGGGATCTTCAGCCGGTACCGGATGCGGTTTTTCAAAGGCCGCCGGAAAGAAGGTAATCTCCTTTATCGGCGATTCGACATTTTTCCACAGCGGCATACCGGGTCTGATCAACGCGGTATTCAACAATCATAATTTGACACTGGTTATCCTGGACAACGGAACCACCGCCATGACGGGCCATCAGCCCAACCCCGGAGTGGACATGAACATGCTGAAGCTGAAGGGGTACGGCCACGTTTCCATCGAGGGAGTCGTCCGGGGGATAGGCATTCCTTTTGTGACGGTAATTGAGCCTTTTAAAATCAGGAAGAGCATCGAGGCAGTCAGGCAGGCGCTTCAATTCGAAGGCGTATCGGTCGTAATATCCAGGCAAATGTGCACGTTGTACGCCAGGGGATTGAAACTGGAGAGCAAACGCGCTTTCAGGATCAGCAACAAGTGCAGAAACCATCGCAACTGTATCGACGAACTGGGTTGCCCGGCCTTTTACGTAAGGGAGGGAACGATCCAAATTGATCCCGGGCTGTGCACGGGGTGTTCGGTATGTGCGCAGGTCTGCCCTGAAAACGCGATTGTTCCGATCAAAGACTAGCCGGGAAAACAAAAATGGACACGATAAGACTGATCATTGTAGCCGTAGGCGGGCAGGGAAACCTTCTGTCGTCGAGTATCCTTGGAGAGGCCGCGCTTCTGTCCGGCATTCCGGTTGGAATGAGTGAAATTCACGGTATGGCCCAGAGGGGAGGGGTCGTCGAATCGGCTATGCTATTCGGAGATGCCCGTAGCACAGTCATTTCGGACGGGGAGGCGGATGTTCTGGTTGGCTTCGAGCCTTCGGAAACTCTGCGGGCGTTGAAAAAGTGCAACAGGAATACGGTGGTTATCACTAACCTGGCGCCTCTGCCCCCTTTTACAGTCGCCATGGGCAAAGGGGTTTATCCGGACCTTGACAGGCTGCAGGACTTAATCCGCGCCAAGACGGCAAAGCTGATCGCAATGGATGCCTTGAAGCTGGCACAGCTGGCGGGGAGCAATTTAGCCGTAAACATGGTCCTTTTGGGGGCGCTTATCCAGACCGGGAAAATTCCGGTTTCTGCTGAAAACGTCAAAAAGGCCATGCGAACCAAAGTAAAGCCGGCATTTTTGGAAATAAATCTCAAAGCTTTCGAACTAGGCTTTTCGGCCGCTCAGACAGGAAGGAGTTGAACATATGGCGTGGAACGATCGGTTCGAGTGCATGCCGATTGAGGAATTGCAAAATTCCAGCTCGCAAAACTTAAAGAAACCGTGAGCTGGCTTTACGAAAAGGTCCCGTTTTATCATAGAAAGCTTGACGAGTTGGGTGTCAAGGCTGGACGATCTCAAGTCACTTGAAGATATCGCCAAGTTGCCTTTCACGGTGAAAAACGACCTCAGGGACAATTATCCCTTCGGACTTTGTGCTGTCCCCATGAATGAGGTTGTCCGTATACACTGTTCATCGGGAACTACCGGCAAGCCCATTACCGGGCCTTATACGGCCGAGGACCTGGAGCAGTGGACGGAGTGCGTGGCCAGGGTCCTCTGGGCGGCATCGGTGCGAAAAGAAGATATTGCCCAGATCTCTTACGGATATGGGCTTTTTACCGGAGGCCTCGGACTTCATCAGGGAGCAGGACGAGTTGGATGCACCGTCGTTCCCACCAGCTCGGGGATGACTGAAAGACAGGTCATGCTGATGAAGGACTTTGGCGTTACGGCCCTTTGCTGCACTCCGTCCTATGCCCTGACTATTGCCGAGATGGCCGAAGAGATGAAAATGCCTATAAAGGACATGCCGCTGCGGGTGGGCATTTTAGGCGCCGAGCCATGGACCGCTGCAATGCGGGACGAAATCGAGCAGAAAATGGGGATCAAGGCCAGGGACATCTACGGACTCACTGAACTGGGCGGCCCCGGGATGGCGTTCGAGTGTGACGAAAGGAAACGGGCTGCATATAAACGAGGACCATTTCCTGGTGGAGACTGTCGATCCGGTCACACTGAAGCCGGTTCCCCTCGGGCAGCGAGGCGAAATGGTGCTCACCGCCATCCAGCGCCGCGCCATGCCCCTTTTGCGCTACCGCACCAAGGATATCACCACCCTCAGAAGAGAACACTGCTCCTGCGGACGGTCCTTCGTAAAGATGGACAGAATCACCGGGCGCAGCGACGACATGCTGATCATCAACGGTGTGAATGTATTCCCGTCTCAAATCGAATCGCTGCTTTCAGACATTCAAGAAATTGAGCTTCAATACCTGCTGATCGTGCGCAAGAAAAAGCACCTCGATGAGCTCCATATCCGTGTTGAAGGCAAAAAGGAAGTCTTTGACGCCGGGCCCGGTAGGGTTACAGAGGTTGAAAGAAAAATCGCCGGGCATATAAAAGGGCTGATGGGCATCGGTGTGGGCCTGGAACTGGTCCCACCCAAGGGCCTTAAGCGCAGTGAAGGCAAAGCAGTGCGAGTTGTTGACGAAAGACCCAAATAACTCGAGTACTGAGGACTGAGTGAGAAAATAACGTTTGCTAGTCCTCAGTCCTGATTGGGCCGGAAGTCAAGAAGGTCCTTGACAAGCTCAAAATAATTAACGTATTAATTATCAATACATTATTGATTAAATGCCTTATTGATTAACGTCTTAGTTTTTGGCGCAGACATTCATTCGAAAGGGGGAACCAAAAATGAGCATTCGTAAAATAGGCGTGGTAGGCGCAGGCGCGATGGGCACCGGAATAGCGCATGTAGCTGCGATGAGCGGTTACGAGGTGGTCTTGCGCGATATAGACATCTCTTTTGTGGAAAGATCCATCAAGAATATGGACAAGTTTATGGCCCGCTCGGTCGAAAAAGGGAAGATGACCGAGGAGCAGCGGCAGGCCACCCTTTCGAGGGTCAAGGGGACGGTGACGCTCGATGAGTTTGCCGAGGCCGATTTTGTGATAGAGGCCGTGCTTGAGGAGATCGACCTCAAGAAGGAGGTTTTTCAGGCCCTGGATAAAATTTGCCGTCCCGAAACCATACTGGCCACCAATACTTCTTCGATGTCTATCACGGCGATTGCCGCCTCGACCGGGAAGCCCGATAAGGTTTGCGGCATCCATTTTTTCAATCCCGCTCAGATCATGCGGTTGGTCGAGGTAATCAGGGGGTTGCAATCGTCCGATGAAACCATCGCCGCTGCCTTGGAGTTGGCGAAATCATTCGGCAAGACGCCCATTGAGATCAAGAAGGACTCTCCCGGCTTTGTTGTAAACCGGATCATGATTGTGGGAAATGTTGTGGCGGCGCTCCTGTTTGAAGAAGGCGTTGCTTCGAAGGAAGATATAGATACGGCGGTCAAGCTGGGCTTGAACTACCCTATGGGTCCCTTCGAACTGATGGACTTCACCGGTGTCGACATAAACTACAATGTTATGGAATATCTGGCCAACGAGTTCCGCGACAATCGGTACGCCGCTCCTCGAATAGTCAAGCAACTGGTGAGGGCCGGCAGGCTTGGTAAAAAGACCGGTGGGGGGTTCTTTACCAATAAATAGAAAGAACCAGAAGAGAAGGTGATCTTGTGCCTGATTTTGAGCTTTTGCAACCTTGAATTTTTGGGAAGGAGCAAGTATGGCGGCCAGGACCGTAAGCGTAAGGGAATTTTTCGACACTACCCCATTCACGCCCTACCAGGTGTGGGTCTGTTTTCTCTGTTTTTGTGTAGTGTGCTTCGACGGTTTCGATCTGACAATGATGGCTGTGACGATGCCCATGCTTGGGAAGTTTCTCGAAGCGGGCCCCGAGTCGATGGGCTTGGCGCTGAGCGCCGGAATGCTCGGGCCGCTGGTCGGCGCGCTTGTATTGGGCTCGCTGGCCGACCGTTTGGGACGCAAGCGGATGCTGGTTATCTGCGGCTTTGTTTTCGGTGTGTTTACACTTCTGATCACACAAATCTCCAATGACAACCCCATGGCCCTTTTCCGCATCCTCTCCCTCTCCGGAGTGCAGCAGTTGGCCCTGCTCCGCTTCCTCGCCGGTGTCGGTTTGGGTGGCGCAATCCCGAATGCCCTTGCGTTCGGCTGCGAATATGCGCCGACCCGCCTGCGTGCGACCCTTACGACCATGATGTGGGCAGGCATGCCTATTGGCAGCGCCATTAACGGGCTTGTCGCGGCGTATCTGCTCCCGAAGTTCGGGTGGCAGTCGCTCTTTATTGTCGGCGGCGTTGCGCCGCTTGTAATCGGTATTGTGGTGTGGATCAACCTGCCGGATTCACTGGAATTCCTAGTTAAGGAAGGGATAGACAAAGCAAAGATTCTCAATATCGTCTCCAGGATTTCTCCCTCGTTCGCCCGCGAGGAAGTCCAGCTTTACTCTGCCGATCAGAAACTTCCCGGCGTACCGGTCAAACACCTGTTCATGGAAGGGCGGGCACTGACTACCTTGTTGTTGTGGGCAGCGTTTTTCGGGAGCTTTTACCTGATATGGATCATACTCGCCTGGGCGCCCACTTTGCTCAAACAGAGCGGCGCCTCCACTCAGCAGTTCAGCATGGCGTTCTTCTTCATCAATTTGGGTTCCGCGATAGCGACAATAACCATCGGCCGGTTGATGGACAAATTCAATCGTTTCGTAGTCGTGATGATAGCCCAGGGCCTTGCGTTTTGTAGCTTCGTGGCTTTCGGGTATTCCGCAGGCAGTTCCTTTCTCATGGTCGCGGTTGTCTGCGTTATCTCCGGATTTTTCATATTCGCCAGCAACTCCGGCGTGATGGCCCTTGGCACTGTTTCCTACCCGGTTAACATCCGGGCTTCAGGGCTTGGCTGGGCTTATGCAGTCGGTAAAATCGGAACGATGGTAGCTCCGGCCGTCGGAGGGTATTGCATCAAAATGAAGCTCAGCCCAAGCTATATATGCAGCGCGAACGGCGGTGCGGCTCTTTTCGTCATGGTGGTCGTCCTGGTGTTGTGGAAACACTTGAGCGCAAAGGCTGCCAGGGAGGCCGCGACCCAAGCCCAGGTGGCTTGAGAAGGGCTGAAAGAGTTTTGAGTTTTCAGTTCTTAGTTAACTCAAAACCAGCGTTGTGAATTAACTTTAGGTAACAGGCCGGACAATGTCCAATGTCCGGCCTGTTTTTTATTGGTGTGCGCCTGGGCAGGAATTTTGTGATTATCGAAAGAACAGGCATGATCATACTCGATCATTCGATTCGGGATATGTCGTAAGCCGAGCATCCATGCATTGGTCATTGATGCGAATCCCTAAAATCCCTCAATTCCTAAATTTGCAGTGTGAGAGTTTTCCCGTCCCTTAGGCTTACCAGCCCTTCTTCACAGATCCTGAGATGGGGAATCGCGGCGCCCGTCAGGGTCTCGACTGTCAGGACGGGGTCGGCAAAAGTAATGCCGAGGCCGCGGGCTGCCTGTCTCACCGAATTGAGTTTTTTGGCGACCTTCTCCATGTCCAAATCCGACATGATCCCAAAAATAGGAAGCGGCAGCTCGGCCAAATCCTGCCGCCCTTACAGACGATGACGCCGCCCTGCAGTTCACGGATTCGATTGACGGCCAGGGCCATGTCTTCTTCATTGGCGCCCACTACGGTAATGCCTGAGGTGTCCCAGGGGGCGCTGCATGCAATCGAACCCTGTGTGATCCCGAACCCCTTTATAAGCCCGACGAACGAACGGCCGGGATTGTGCCCGCAATGCTATGACCGCCACTTTCACGATATCCTGCTCCAAGTCTGCGGTGATCTTTCCTTCCGTGGGGAAAACATCGACCTGGAGTTCTTTAGTCACAAGATCGCTTATCATCTCGATAACCCGACCCTCACCGATGCTTTATCGACATGAATCTCGAAATCCGATGGTTCCATAGGCCTTTGGAGCCGGATGCTTTGCCGGCACCAATCGGGATAGTGATGTTTTCGGGCCGCACAATGAGCTTTGCGTCTTTGAAAATAATGCGGCCGTTGCTGATGACGGTCTCGGCCCGATGGTTTTCACATCGGGCAGCACAAGGATATCGGCGCACCTGCCGGGTGCAATACCGCCAATAACGTCGTCCAGGCCAAAATGTTCGGCCACGTTCAGAGTGGCCATCTGAATGGCGCTGACCGGATCGAACCCGCAGGAAATGGCTTTTTGCACTGCCACTTCGAGGTAGCCCTTCTCGACCAGTTCTTCGGGCTCTATACTGTCGGTTACCAAAGGAGCCTTCTCAATCCACACCGGCATGCCGGATCCTGGAAATCTGTTCGAGCTCTTTCCGGACGCTTCCCTCCCGCGCCATCACTGGGATGCCGAGCCGCAGCAGCGCTATTGCCTCCTCCGCTGTAATGGGCTCATGGCATGAGGAGATCCCGGAAGCGGCATAGGCCATTAACTTTTTCCCCCTTGCCCCCGCCGAGTGCCCTTCCAGACGCTTGCCGCGATCAAGGGCGCTCTGGAGCAGCGGCACCATAGTGTCAGGGCGTTGCAGCACCGCTTGCCAGTAAGATTCTCCCAGCCCTACAATCTCATCTCTTTCGAGCAGCTTTCCCAGGATTTCCCCGGGAATGCCGTTGTGATTCTTGCTGATAGATACCATGGCCGGGGCTGTAGTAGACAGGAAGCTGCAACCAGAGACGTACATAACAT
>CAVRZU010000133.1:0-7069 GCA_963725365.1 uncultured delta proteobacterium
CAACACCCCATTCTGGACCGCCGGCTGGACCACCACGCTCAATATCTACTCCCAGGTCGGCCTGGTAACCCTTGTCGGTCTGGTGGCCAAAAACGGCATTCTGATCGTAGAATTTGCCAACCACCTGCAAATCGAGGGACACTCCAAACTGGAGGCGGTCCGTCAATCCGCCATGATTCGTTTGAGGCCGATACTGATGACAACGGCCGCCACAATCGCCGGCCATTTTCCGCTGACCCTGGTCACCGGCGCCGGAGCCGCCGCCCGAAACTCCATCGGTCTGGTGCTGGTGGGGGGCATGTTCATCGGCACACTCTTTACCCTGTTTGTCGTCCCGTCCATCTACATGCTCATCGCACGCGACCACGGCAAGGTCCGCGAGGGCCAGGGTGTGGTGGCCGCGATTGAAGTCTAATCCGATCACGTGCGAGCGTCATTTCGTGTGGGTGCCCGATACAGGTATAACGTCCTGGTAAATAGATTAAGCCAAGACTAAAGGAAATTCTTGTGGAGCTGTGCATGTGAGCCGTGAAACCATCCTCGAGCCGGATCTGCCCATCATCGATCCGCACCATCACCTCTGGGCGCGGCGCCTGCCGCCCCCGGCGCCAGGCGCCGCGCCGCATTCGTAGATCGTACTTTCTCATATCTGGTGCCCGACTTCATGACCAATCCCGTGAAGACCCGCCTTGCGCCGGGGAGGAAGCTGGTCTTCATTCTCTCGCAGAACAGTCCGGACCGAAACAGCTTTACAGATATCTACCCGAAAATTAAATACTTTGCCAAAGCCTACGGCTTTGTTGAAAGTCATCTCATTCGTGCATTCGGAGTCATGGAACCGGGGGAAGTCGAAAACCATGAGGACGTGATGAACCTGGCCAAAACAACGGCCGAGAAGATATGCGGCGCCTGACAAGTTATTGGATTGGACCCGGACCAGCATGGCCCTGCTGTCATGCGTTCGTCTCACACATTGCGGCTTCGGCATTAATTACCTTCACATTCTGCCAATCAGTAGAGCTATGGCTCGCTTGCCACAGGTCGTAAGATACCTGCATGTTGAGCCAAAGCTCAGGCTCGTATTGAAGGCGCGAGACAGACGCAATGCCATCTCCGGGGTGATAGCCCCCCTTCCGTTAACGATCTTTGAAATGGTCTTCCTGGATACGCCAATACACCCGGCAAGCCGAGCGTTGGAGATTTGCAGGCTGTCCAGGTAGAGCCTTTTTAGAATCAAGCCGGGGTGACCAGGTGCTCTGTTCCTTGTTCTCATGAGCAACCCTCCTTAGTGGTAGTCTTCAAGGTTTACGTCGTAAGCATGGCCATCGGAGAACTTGAAGGTAATTCTCCAGTTTCCCGATACCTTCACCGCCAACTCGCCTTTCCGGTCTCCTTTCATTTGGTCCAGGCCCGATCCCGGAAAGTTTATGTCTTCGACCCGTACGGCTGCATCGAGCAAGTCCAATATGTCGCCTATCTTCTGAGCATGCTTGGGCTGGATCCCTTTTTTGCCGCCATCGTAGAAAAAATCTTCCAACCCCTTGTGGGCAAACGTTTTTATCATCGACGGCCTTACCTTCCTCACAGGGTGAGCACACCTTTTCATATCGTAACCTCTGAGGTTATGCATGTCAAATCAAAGGCCTTTAGCGGGCCACAAATCCAATACTTTGCCCAAGCCTACGGCCTTGTTGAAAGTCATCTCATTCGTGCGTTCGGAGTTATGGAACAGGGGGAAGTCGAAAACCATGAGGACGTGATGAACTTGGCCAAAACAACGTCTACATCTCTACCGAGAACGTTCCCGTTTGCAAAAGAGCCTGGTGCTGGTTAAAGTGGGAAAAGGACAAAGGAAAACGGTTTCGTTGGACTCTGTTTTTGTTGGAGATGCACTGTGGTCTTTCAGGGGATTTGCTTGGATTCGGCCGATCTCGCAACAAGGCGTTAAAGGACAACCTCCATGGTTGCGGAAGTCCGAAGGATCGTGGAACAGGCGCTGAAGATGCCCGTGAGAGAGCGGGCGGAAATAGCGCAACGGCTTTTGGAGAGTTTGGACCAGCAGATGGATAGCGATGTCGAATCTGCATGGCAATCTGAAGTCGAGAGACGTATTTCGGAACTCGACAGTGGACGGGTAGCGTGCATACCCGGGAGGAAGTGGGGAGCGACTCATGAGGAACTCGCGTGAGGCGGGTTGAATTCCATCCGGAAGCGTACATGGAGGCTGTGGACGCTTTGGGAACGGCTTTCATTGATACCATCATTCGGCAGACGATCCACGATTTAAATCGGAATAGGGTCTATTAACTGAGGCATGATATTCATTTTCATTCACGAGGAAGTAACTGATGAGGGATAGGCTATTTGAGGTCATTGAGGCATCCGCGATCGGGCGTGACATTCCGAATGGTGACTACCCTGTCCTCGAATTAATATCATTCTGTACCCTAACCTCCGCCGATATCCCTGCCGTTCGAGCTTTTCAAGCGAAGATCCGACATGATTTGGGAATACGGATTGTGATTGTTAGCGGAGGATTTGGGTGTACGCGAATTAGGATTACAGTGGAAGCAGAAACACCCGAAGAGGCAATGCGATCCCTAGAGAAGCTCATGTCTAGTGATTTGTTTAGCAATGCAGCATTGGAAGTGTCTTTTAAGCTGTTGATACGCCCGAATCCTTACACGCGCAAGAACCTCTTGACCGGGGAATTTGAAGGAACGCTTCCAAAGTTGCCCCCTCACTCTTCTCTTGCAGGTTCTCAGCCAAAGAAGGTAATACTTTTCATCGGGGTCAATCCACGCGGGACGCGTCGGCTTCGCTTAGATGAAGAGGCCAAGAAGATTGAGCAGGGATTGGAACGGGCTAGGCAACGAGAGCAGTTTGCGTTAGTTCACAAGTGGGCCGTAACGGACGACGATCTTCGAAGAGCACTGCTCGATCATGAACCGAAAATACTTCATTTCAGCGGACATGGAGGTGGCGAAGAAGGCCTCGCATTTGAAAACGAGCAAGGCAAAGTACACATGATTTCATCGGATTCTTTGGCCAAGTTGTTTTCACTATTTTCAGAGAAATTGGAGTGCGTCGTACTCAATGCGTGCTACTCCGAACCTCAGGCTACTGCTATCGCACGACACATTGCTTATGTTGTTGGAATGCGGGATATTGGGGACAAGGTTGCTACCAAGTTTGCAGTTGGTTTTTATGACGCATTGGGGGCCGGTAAGAACTACGAGACGGCTTTCGACTTTGGATGCAGTGCAATTGATCCAAGGAACGTGCTTGAAAATCAAGGTCCAGTACTCTTGAGAAAGTGGCAATTAGTGAGCTGAGTAAGTCCTCAAAATCTACGAGAGATAGAAGCCTATGGGAAACTTTAAGGATGTAGTAATTCTTCTTCCTGGAATTACGGGCAGTGTGCTGGCAAATGACCAGGGCAAGGAGGTCTGGAGTTCTTCGATAGGCTCGATCTGGCGAGCTATCACATCCTTCGGTCGCTCAATCGAGGATCTGAGACTTCCCTCGAGTGGTGATCCTGGCGGTGTGACCGCGCCGCGGCTGATACCTGATATCACCATTGTGCCTGGCCTGATAAAGATCGATGGTTACTCTCACATCGAACGATATCTCGTAACGCAATTGGACTTGAAGCCTGGCAAGAATTACTTCCCTCTGCCCTACGACTGGCGTCTCGACAACCGTGTCAGTGCGCGTCGCCTGGAAACCCAGGCCCTCGATTGGTTGCATAAGTGGCGTAACACTTCCGGTGCAAACGATGCGAAGCTCGTATTGATCAGTCATTCGATGGGTGGTCTTGTCTCGCGATATTTCCTCGAGTGCCTCGGCGGCTGGCAGCATACGCGAACACTCATCACCCTAGGCACACCTCATCGTGGCTCGCTCAACGCTGTGGACTTTCTTGTTAACGGGATGAAAAAAGGCATAGGGCCGCTCGGCTTGGATTTAACGCCGCTGTTGCGTTCCTATGCGTCCGTATATCAACTGCTGCCAATCTACCCGTGTGTCGAAGTGGAGGATCAGCCCCTTGCCCGCGTAGCGACCGCTGCGGAATCTGGCCAACTGCCAAACGTGAATGGCCAGTGGGCCGCAGATGCCCTAGAGTTTCATAGGGAGATCGAAGAGGCCCAAGCATCAAATGCGAAACTAAATGCGTATGAAGAGGAAGGTTATCGGCTCATGCCGCTGGTTGGCATCGAGCAACCGACCCACCAGTCTGCGCGCGTCCATGCGGGCACAGTGGAGATGTTACGCAGCTATGACGGGCAGGACATGGGCGGCGACGGCACAGTACCGCGCGTTTCGGCGACACCGATTGAGCTTTCGAAAGCAAACCGCGAAATCTTTGCGGCCGAGATGCACGGCGCACTGCAAGAATGCTCCCGGCACTCTCTCAAATTTGAAGGGCATACTTACACAGCCCAAGAGCGATCTTGCTCGCTTCCGCGCCGAACAGCCAACGGCGCTGACACTTGATATCGACGATGTAGTCCTGCCGGGCGAACCCCTGTCAGTGCGGGCGCGCGCGGCCGAGGGTAATCCACGTATCGAGGTGCAGTTGACCAATGTCGCTACATCCGAAACATTCAAAGAAACTTTGGCCCGTTCGAGTGAGCCTGGCTGGCAGAAGGCAGAGTTTCATTTGTCGCCTGGCGCCTGGCGGGTCTGCATTGTAGCTGACGGCGCTTTACCGGTGCATGATCTTGCGGTGGTTGCTGGCCTATGAAATATACGATTGGAATCAACATTGTCTGGACGAGCAAGTTCATCGTCATCGAAGGCGAGCAGTCTGCTGCCGCAGCTTTTGCTCTTATCAAGCAGACGGCAGCAGACTGGATCATCATACGTAGGTTGCGGCAGTATCTGTATGCCTTCCGGGTCGAAGAGATTCGCGATCGGCCGACCTTACGAAAGGCCGTTGAGAAACATGGCAACCTGCACAAGGTCTCACTGGCGAAGGTGATGGAACTGCGTAAGTATCAAAAAAGCACGAAAACGAAGAGCCGTGAATCCGTGCCGCCAATCGGCGCTTCCTTAAGCCCCCGGATCGATTCTCCCAGTATGTTTCGCTACGTCCAATGCGATGCGGAAGGAATTCCGCTTTCGATTGGTTTCACAGTTGACGCTCCCGTCGGGATGCTTCCCAATACTCGCCAACGCCGGTTTCTCAAGCTCACTCCAGGATACAGATCTTACAAGCGTGACACTAAACGTATGTTTGCAAAAGGAATACTTCAGCACCCGCCACTACCCCTGGCCTGCCCGCCCTCCGAATCAATAGCTGAGTGCGATGAGACGGGGCAGTATGATGAGGGCATGACGCCATTGCGGTATCCTTCGATTGAAGTTGACGTTCCACCGGCACCTGGAACAACTCTCAAGTTCATTGTCGATCTGCTCTTTAAGGCCGTGCCGGATACGCAAGGCGGACCGATATCGGTCCGCCCGCTACGTCCTGATTGGCAAGAACTGGCTCTATCCGTTGTGCTGTCCTGCCCAGCTATCAATTTTGAAAACGATGGCCTAGGCACAGTAACGATCCATCGCAATGCTGCTTCCATTTCTGCCATCATCAAGGGGGTTGTGCGCCAGGATACGGCCGTTGGCAGCACCCTTGAGGTTTTCGCACATTTCTTCGATGTTACACGCTTCTGCGGCTCCGCAAAGCGCATATTTAGCGTCGCTGCAGCAGCGGGCTCTCCGGAAGCGATGCTCCTGCCAAGTAAGACCTTTGGTAGTGTCGTGGTCGAACCAGCGGCACAGCGTCCTGATGTCACCCTGTATATTTCAAAAGTTGGCAAGAGCTCGTCTGGTCTTTTGAAATGGCAACTGGTAACCGAACGGTTCGACGGTCTTCCTCCATGCCTGAGTGATGAAATTGACCTCGGCAGAGACACAGTAATTGAGGCGGCGGCCCTTTTCAAAGAGTTCGCGCACCTAGAGCGTGGCAAACACCGCGCTCGTATCGAAGGTTTTGGGAGTCGGCTATGGCAACTTGCCCCACGGATGTTCCATAATGCCTATTGGGCACTCTGGGATCGATATAAGCGTCCTCTTACCCTCCAATTTATCTCAGACGAACCGTACCTGACCTTGGGAACTGATGCGGCCGGTGCGAGAGGACGAAAGCGAGATCCATCCTCCAATTGCACTCAAGCATGCTGTTGGGCGCTGGATTGTCCGCTGGGACGGTTTTATGCCTAACAAACTAAGGACTGGCCACATTTATACGATCGCCCCGAAATACAAGGTTGCAAGCAGAAACCTGCCACGCGCCCAAAGCGAAGCAGAGGCCTTAGTCAATCAGTTCAATGCTGAGCGTGTCCAAGGCACCCGACCACCACGGCTGCTTAATCTAAAACTATCTCCGCGCAAGCAAACTCATTTCATCCTTCAGTGCCGGAAGCGGTACTCGCGATCGCGGCGTTGTCAGTCGCGTCCCCGTACCTCCGACAGGCTTCGGATCGGGAACATGACTGTGGCCTGCGCGCGAGATGACGACCGTGGAAATCGCATGTTTGAAAATCAGCTGCTCCTGGTTGCTGGTTTCAAGTACCACCGAATACTTATCAAACGATCGGATACGGCCCGTCAGCTTCACTCCGCTGAGGAAGTAGATCGTGATGTTGTGCCGTTCCTTCCGTGCCGTGTTGAGGAAAGAATCCTGAATGTTCTGTTGTGCCGGCTTAGCTTCCATTGCCCATTTCCTTTTTTTTGGGTTCGATGCTGGCCATTTCAGCTTTGGGGAGGGCAAGGGTGCAGCTCCCTTCCCATGCCTCCGCAATAGTGGCCTAATCCCCCGCCTTTCAACTTCTCCCAGCAAATATTCTTAGGAGGTTCCCGAGCGGCCCGACACGCCAAAAAATCCATTTTGGCCTGACGATTCGCCCTCCCACAAAATCGACGTTTTCATTCCCTTGTCAGCCATCTACAATCGGTGATTCCAGAGTAAAGGCCCAGAACGACGCTTTACGCTAAGGAGCACCGACCTTGATCGATATCAACTTCCCTACCGACCCTCACACTAACCTTCTAATGCTGTTTCGTT
>CAVRZU010000134.1:0-11655 GCA_963725365.1 uncultured delta proteobacterium
ACTTATCGAGGGTTTGCGTCAAGGCCGTAACATCGCGCTCAACAACGGCCTTCAGTCCCTGGCGGACGATAACGTCGCTGACCTTGCTCAATTCCAGCGCAGCGGAAAGACGGGCCACTCTTTTTTCAATATCCGCATCGCCGGCGCCGATGGCCAACTCGGAAGAAAGCCCCTCCAACTCCGCCTGGCGCATCTCGACTATGCCGTTGGTAAAGAGATCCGCGGCTTCAATCGCGCGGTGGTAAGCCACGTCCATGACGCCGCTCAATTTTTCAGCCTCCCTCAGTGTTTCGGAGAACTTCTCTTCCAGGGACACCGCAGTCTGGTGTGCCCGCGAAAGCTCGGACCCCGCGCCATTTCCTGCCAAGCTCTGTGCCTTTGCCAGTTCGGCCCTCAACGTGTTCAGAAGATTGGTGATCTCAGGCAACACCGCCGGATTGCGGGTCGCTATGTATTTGGAGGTAAGGCCGGCAACCGAGAGGGAAGACCTTTCGGTTGCCATGGCAACGCCTATTGCAGGGATATCTTGCTGTGTGAACGACGCAACGATACCGATAATTCTCTGTTGCGCCATATATGAGACCACCCCTAACGCCAGCAGGGCCAAAAGACTTATGCCGAAGCCGGCGAATAGTTTTGCGCGCAAACTCAAGGAGCCCATTTTATCCGCCTTTCTATTTCACCTGGATTCCCACATAGTGCACGCCGATAATCTCTCCGGCTTCGTTGCGCACCGGCTCATAGATCGTGTCGTAGGGCTTGCCGAGGATATCCACTTTTCCGGCAAAGCGCTCTCCTTTGCGGATTGCGGCTATGGCCTGACCGTTCGGATCGAGTACGGTTCCGATTGCGCGATTGCCGTCGTCTTTGACGACGTTGGTGCTGATGCGCATAAAACCGTCGTCTTTCTTAACAAACAACGTGGCGGTTATGTCGAACTGCGCCTTGACCTTATCAACGATTTCGTAGTTGCCGTTCATCTTCGTGCTGCCGAAATAAAGCACCGACCCTTCAATCCTGGCCGGCCCGAGCTTGGCGGTTTCAGTCTTGAGCAGATCCATTCCTTTGGCAAGCGAATCCTGGCCGGCCGCAAAGCTTCCCGCGGCGTTCAGCAAAAGCAGGCAAAACGTCAGTATGATGGAAACTCCCCTTGGTGAACATGCTTTCATGGTTTCTGCCTCTTCTAAATCGTTTGGGTTTGATGGGCTTAGATACTGTAATATCGAACCTTGCCCAATAGAACTTAAGCAAATAGTTGTGCCCCTGGTATTACGCCTTCTGATTCGGCGCTTGAATTTTCATCGGGTTTCTTCGCTTTTCCTTTAACCCAAACTCGTTCTGTTTTAAGATGAGATAGATTCTCTATCTTATTCTGGGAGAGAGATTGTGGTGAAGGAGCCGGCGCAATCAAAATAAAACAGCCCTGATTTCCTCTTCCGCAAGCATTGGGATACGAAGGGATGGTAATGAGTACATGGATTTCAAATCTTATTTCAAGGATGAAGAACAGCCTGAGAAACAGGATTGGAAGAGCCGAACCTTCGTTCAGAAACAATGTGTCCTCCTTAAGAAAGAATGTCTCACCGATACCGACTGTTGATTTGAGCAGGAGAGTCAAAGCTGATCTATCTCCCAATGTTAGAGAAGGGTTGCTTACCAGAATCGAAATACGTTTGACGAGATGGTCCATTATTGTTTTGGCTGTAATTGGAATTATTTACGTCACCTTGCAAATACGTGAACTCTTTGGTCCAGCTAAATCAATATCAGTTACGCCTCAAATTACTTCAGAGTCCGAAGACCACAAGAAAACTGATACACAACCTCAATCAATGACTTCTCCAAAACGCGGAGACGCAAAAGCAAATTTAACGCAGAATACCTTGGTAACGACGGAACAACCAGGGAACCTTATTACCCAGAGTTTTCAATCACTTCTTTTGAAAAGGATCAGAGCGGTAGGTTAAGACTTTGCATAGTCAACAAAAATCCAGCATCCACGTCCACTCTGAGCAGTGGAGATATTTTCGAAATGATATTTACAACTGAAGTGGGTCAAATCAATTTAGTCCCTGATAGTATTGTGGTAAAATCATCAATAATTTCTCGCATTGACTTTCAAGCCAGCGTTATTGCTAATCAGGTACATGTAACTTATATCGGCCAAGATAAAAAATTTATTGCATGGGATAGTTGTTGCTTAGATGTTACTCTCTACACATCTGGTGGTTCCAAATCAGGACATGTTCAATTTAGACCATCGGGTGTTGGGATTATAAAAACCGATCCTGTTTATGTGTCATTGCCTTCGGCCATTATTTCTAATCTCCCAAGACCGAAGATAATTAATTTTGAAGATGACTATAAAACCTACATGGGCCATATCACCCCTCTAAACCACATAAGAAATTAACAAACACAAACTACAAAAAGCAAAAGGCCAAGCCAGTTGGAACAAGTGTACATCATCGACAAAATGGAACGCACACTAAACCGAATGCGATGAATGACTCAAAAAAAGCTACCAAACACAAAAAGAAACCCAAAAAAAGGCAGCATAGCTAATCGGCAAGCGGTCATGTTTGAAACAAGGGATAGGTTAGAGGCTGCGAAATGAAGAGGAAGATACCCGAGAAATATCAAATATGGATTGATGTCCAAACGCTTTCATTTTTCCGATGCTCAAATTCAGATGGCAAGAGAACTGGGCATGAATCCCAAAAGATTCGGCAAGCTCGCCAACCAGCGTAGAGCAAGAGCCCTGGAAAGCGCCACTGCCCAGTTCATAGAAAACATTTATATGAAGCCTTTGGCAAAAAGCAGCCGGATCTGGTGAGAAGTATCGAGCGAGTCATAAAGGCGCAGGAATGAGAGAAGGCTGCGCGTAGCGCAACTGGGGTTTTGCCAGCGTAATCAGATCGAAACCGACTTCGGCCGAATCTAAAGACATTAGCCAATAGAAGGGAATATGAGCACTATGAATTCCGCGCCTTTCTGAAGGCGGAATGTCCTTCGGAGAAGCTTGATGCCGTTACACATCGGCTGTATCGGGATGTTTGTGCAGCAATTGATTGCTTGTCCTGTGCAAATTGCTGCCGGGAGATTGTGCCTGCTCTGGACGAGGACGACCTTGAGAGATTCACTCGTTGGATTCGGTGTGTGATGAAGGAGTTTGCCTGCGAATACCTCATGGCAAACGATGAAGAGGGGTTCACTTTCCGCCAGGCGCCCTGTCCGTTCTCCACGACAAACATTGCGGAAATTACGGGGCACGCCCAAAATAACTGCCCGGTCATATCCCGTTTATAAGGAGAACATAATGGGCAGACTCCTGAGCGTGGTGGCTAACTACGGTATCTGCCCAATTGTTTTTAACGTGTACGAGGGTTTGAAGAAAGAACTCCGGCCGGGAGCACTTGCGGATCGCACCGCCGGGGGCGCCAAAAAAAGAAAGCCGACTCCTGAGAATCGGCTCTTTTTCCAATAGGCGGGAGAGGATTTGAAACATTCGACCTCCACCGTGTGAGGATGGCACTCTCACCGCTGAGTTACCCGCCCCCAAGCTCCCGCAAACCGCAGTTGCGGGATGATGTTCTATCGCTGCTCTTTATATCCGATACCCTCGCCTAACGCAATAAAGAACAGTGAGCAGTGAGCAGTGAGCAGTGAGCGGTGAGCGGTGAGTAAAGAAGAGTGAACAGTGAGTGGTGGTCGGAAAAAACCTTAAAGACTGAAGGCTATCGGGTTTTAAACCCTTCAGCTTAAACCCCTTCAGGCTAACAGCCTAAAAGAGCAGCCTGCATGAATCCGCTCCGATCCCAAGAAGCTCACGGATCGTTTCTACGGTACCTCCACGGCAAAGATGCCACCATCCGCCGATATAGACGGGCCGCTCGGAGCTGAATCTTTCGAGGGCGGACTTTATTTGAGACGCCATATATTTTTCCCTCTCCTCCCAGAGCAGCGGATCGGATGGTGGAGTTTCAGGCAGTGAAGGCCCTCCTGCGATTCTTTTTGAGGCCCGGGCATAAATGGAGGAAACAGTCGGCCCGGCGCTGTCGAGTCCCAGGAGCCGCTCGATATTTTCAGTTGAAATCATTTCCGGCCATGTCTCGATCCATTCGCGGCTAAACTCGGAGTAGTCTGCCGCAATGACGTGTACCAGGTTTTTTTTCGCGTATGCCGCAGAGGCCCTGTACTCGTAGGGAATGCTTATCTGGCGAAGAATCGCAGAAATTTCCACGTGTTTCATTGCAAAGCCGAAATCAATGTTGAGTTCTTGAGACACCATTTGAACGCGTTTGAGAAACAGCTTTCGAAGTTCGGTTGAGCGTTCTTTTCGGAATTTCAGGGCAAAGGGGCTGATTTCCACCAAAACGAGGTCCGGTCTGTGATGTTCAAGGAAAACGCCGGTCCTTGAAAAACCTTTGGGGTCGCGGTGAACCGTCCCCAGCAGTATCAGTCCTGGACTAATTCGGGGAAAAGGCAATTTAACTCCTGGAAATGATTTATATTCAGCTCAGCCTTCAAAGAGGGGTTCTTGTAGCTGACGAAATGAATGCCGGTTGCCAGTGCCAGGGCCTCGTCCACCCTTGAATCGCCTATATAGAGGACATGTTCCGGCCCGACCTCGAAAGCGGCGAATATTTTCTCCATTATTTCGGGATGAGGCTTGGGGTAGCGAACGTCGGAGGCTGACACGACCAGGTCGAAATACTCTCTCAGGTTGTATTGCTTCAGAAGTTCCAGGGTAGAAACCGTGCGGTTTGTCGCCAGCGCGGTCTGAAAATTCTTATTGGCAAGTTTTAGGAACGGGACCAAGCCGGGTTCACAGGTAAGGTAGTTGTTGAAAGGGCCAAAGTCGATAGTTTTGAAATACTCGAAGGCCCGGTCGAAATCCTCGCCCTGCCCCCCGGTCAAGTAGATCAGCGACTCGCGAACAGGGTGCATATGTATGAATTCGTACTTGTCCTCAGTGACCGGGGGACCACTGATGATCTTCATGATATGAGTATAGAATTGGATATTGGCCTCTCGTGAATCGAAAAGGACCCCGTCGCAATCCAGTGCGATTACCTTGAGGTTGCCGACTTTGGTAAGAAAGGTTTTCCCTGCTCCGTTGCTCTTTTCTTTTTTCATTTTATCGCGATCCGTAGCGGACCCTCCGTTTCTTTTTTTATGATTAAACAATTGCCGCAGGCTGTTTTTCATACTAATAAGACGAGTATGAGGATTCCGGAATGAAAAATCAATTCGATTATCTTGTCATCGGCAGCGGCATTGCCGGTCTCACTTTCGCCCTGAAAGCAGCTCGGAGCGGATCGGTTGCAATTGTAACAAAAAAAGACAGGCTTGAAACCAACACTAATTACGCGCAGGGCGGAATAGCCTGCGTTGTGGGGCAGGACGATTCATTCGATCTCCACGTCCAGGACACCTTGGAGGCGGGAGACGGACTGTGTCATCCCGAGGTGGTGGATTTTGTCGTAAAAACCGGCCCGGACCGGATCGGGGACCTTCTGGAGTTGGGTGTCGCGTTCAACCGGGGGGCTGAGCCGAACTCATTCGATCTGGGAAGAGAAGGCGGGCACAGCCGAAATCGGATTCTCCATGCCCAGGATATGACCGGCAGGGCAGTTGAAAAGGTTCTGATTGCCGCCGCGGAATCGGACCCCAATATCGTTATCTTCGAAAACCATATGGTTCTGGACCTGATAGTCCAGCAGCAATCGATGAAAGCCGGTTCTCTGGATCTTTACCAGAAGGACGTATGCCGTGGCGCATACATTCTCGATATAGCCGGAGAACAGATTCATACTTTTGTGGCAAACTCCGTTCTTCTTTGCACCGGGGGGGCAGGCAAGGTCTATCTCTACACAAGCAATCCCGACGTAGCAACAGGGGACGGGCTGGCCATAGCATACCGGGCAGGGGCCAGGCTGGCGAACCTGGAATTCGTTCAGTTTCATCCCACCTGTCTCTATCATCCTACGGCCAAAAACTTCCTGATCTCCGAGGCGGTACGGGGCGAGGGAGGCAGGCTGATCGACCGCCGGGGCCGGGCCTTTATGGAGAAATATCATCCTCTCGGGGATCTGGCGTTTCGCGATATTGTGGCTCGCGCGATAGACACGGAAATGAAGAGGACCGGAGACGATTGTGTTTTCCTGGACATCAGCCACAAGGGCGGTGAATTCCTCAAAGAGCGATTCCCGAACATCCTCCAGAAGTGCCTGTCCCTGGGAATCGACATCACAAAGGACCCCATCCCCGTTGTTCCGGCAGCTCATTACATGTGCGGAGGGATCATCACCAACGCAGCGGGACGCACAACGATCCAGAACCTCTATGCTATCGGCGAGTGCGCCTGCACAGGGTTGCACGGCGCAAACCGCCTTGCCAGCAATTCGCTGCTGGAAGCCATGGTTTACGCTCACGCGGCCGCTTTGGAGTGCACCGGACAAATCCAGTCCTGGCGGAGCCGTAGTCTTCCGGAAGTCCCTGACTGTTCCGAAAAAATCGCCACTCAGAGTTCATCGAGCAATGAAATGGTGATGATAGCGCACAATTGGGACTTTATCAGAAGGCTGATGTGGAACTACGTCGGTATCGTCAGAACTGACAAGAGGCTCGACCTGGCCCTCACCCACATAGTTCAGATAAGGGCGGAATTAAGGGAGCACATGCCCAATATTCCGCTGAACGGCGACCTTGTGGAACTTCAGGGGCTTGGCCTGGTGGCCGAGCTTATCATCAGGTGCGCAGTTCAGAGGAAGGAGAGCCGGGGACTGCACTTCAACGTGGATCATCCCGAAAAAGACGATTCCAACTGGCTCCAAGACACTGTTGTAAGGAAAAATCCAGCGGAAGAATTCATTTCAACGGTGCGGTTCAGGACAGATGAGCTGGCTTCCGGGCAGGGCCGGCCTCTTTCGTTTCTGCATCTATGACCGGTTCGGCGGAATCCTGGAATGGGGCCTCGATAAGCTTTGGAGCGTTCTGGTTCTGTTCTATCCTCATAGTGAGCATTCCGCCCATTATGCTGATTTCATAATTCCTGTCCGCTCTGCCAAACGAGTCCTTTAGTTTGTTCAGCTGTTTTTTTGCCTTCCTGTAAATATAGACCATGCTGGCTGCGAAGAGCCCGACAATGAGCAAAAAGACCCAGCCCGGCGTGGAGATGACCTTGCCGATAAACATGATTATTCCCATGATGCCAAAAACGAACAGAACCTGAAGCCCAATGATCATGTAGAGATAATAGACGCCCTGGTCTATGGTGGGTTCGCGATCTGTCCCGCTTTTGGCCGCTGCGGGCTCGGGGCCCGGCCCTTCTTTTTTTCTATTGCTCAAGCGGCGAAACCACATATCTTCAATGTTCCCCTGGTTGTAAAAATTGCGCTCGGGTTTGTTCATCAGTTGGGGCAGCAAGCATATGCGGGATGGGATTTTGTTCCAGCATTTCTCTTTTTATTCGATATTTTTCAATCTCCATCTGATTGGTAAGCATCTGTTTTGACAGCCTGTAGCGAAGATAAATCACCCAAACGAGCAATCCTCCAACGAACATGGACACTCCCATAAAAAACCAGGGATAATTCTTTACCGCGCCAAAGAAAGAACCGGCCAGATCGCCGAGGATCGACGGAATTAACCATAAAATAAGCATGGACATGACAATCATGAACCCAACGCCCAAAATAGAGAAGTTTTTCGAAACGCTGAGGAAAGAGCTAAAACGGGTTTTGTTCAGCCCCGTGTCCTCATGAATTTCTTCTTTGGGGCCTGCTCCGTTTAAAAGGATTAGCCAGACCTGGGCCATGAAGAAGAGCATCAGGATAAGACCAAGAGGCATTCCGACGGCCAGCAGAATCCAGGCCCGGTAGTTGAACGGCACCATTTCGGATTCGAGTTGCGTAGTATAATTTTTAAGAGAACCAAAGTTGTTTTCAAACAACATTTTCTCATAAGAACTCAGGGCGGGGCCGGGACTTTCGTAAATTTTTCTCCCTTCGGCGTCCAGGATCGAAACCCTGGATTTAAGACCCGACTGGTTAAAGACGGCAACAAAAATTCCCAGCTGAAGCAATAGGAGCAAAATGGTTCCTATCGCCAATATTCGCTTTGGATATTTTGCGTCCTCGAAAAACTCGGAAAGAGACAAACTTTTGAGCATATCCGCTTCCAAAACAATTTCTTTAAAAATTTTTAGACAATCGATTCCCAGGTTAAGTCACGTGTATCCGGAAAGCTAACATTGCGTGATGCAGCGAGTCAATTAAAAACACCCTACAGCACCGGCCGGCTATATAAGACCATCGAATCCTGTTGAGCGGCCAAGGAATTAGAGGTAAAAGAGGCAGGGCTGTTGATTCCCGGTGAGGGAGGGGCCCTTGTTCAAACTACTCATGCTGGAGGGTCGAGTATGCTTAAGCACGTGGTATTTTTGAAATTCAAACAGGGTGTGCCTGATTCCGCCATAGCCGAGATGGAGGATGGACTCGCGGAACTTCCGGGAATTATCCCGGAAATAGTGGAATTCCAGTCAGGAAGGGATGTGGTGCATTCCGAGAGATCTTACGATTTCGCCCTGGTGTCGGCGTTTGAGAATCTTGAAGCGATGCGCCGCTATCAGGTTCATCCCGCGCATCAGAAGGTGCTGGATAAAATCAAGGGGCTTTGCAATAGTATACTTGCCGTTGACTTCGAATATATGTTATAAGAAACATGTAAAAGCTGGTTCGATATTTTGAATTCCTCGGAGATCGGTCTTTCGCCAATGTAAGGGAAAAGCGGTTCCAAGGTAAGTTCGAAGTGCCGCAACCCCGTGCAAAAAACCTCAATAAATCGTTAAGGAGCAGTTCAAATGGCGGAAGGCAAAGTGAAATGGTTCAATGACAGCAAGGGCTACGGATTTATCGAAACTGATAGTGGACACGACATCTTCGTTCACTTCAGCGCGATCGATTCATCCGGTTTCAAATCCCTTAGCGAAGGCGAGCGAGTCAGTTTCGTCGAAGAAAAAGGCAATAAGGGACCTCAAGCCACTCAAGTAAAAAAGATCTAACCATATCGATCTGAGAAAGAACGACCGGAGCCCAAAAAGCTCCGGTTTTTTTAATTATTCACGCGATGAGTCCCTTTTCGGCCAACCCGCGGAGCAGTAAGGTGAAAATAAATAAGGCCCGCGTAATCACGCCATTTTGACATAATAATTTCGAGTTCGGCATCCGAGAGCCTCCCTTCCGGATTAAGCCATCGGTTAAGGCTGGCTCTGGCCCCGGTATCTCCCCTCGGGAACACGTTCAGCCTCCCCAGTCCTCTTAAAAGAACATAATCGGCGCTCCATCTGCCTATACCACGAAATTTCATCAGCTCGGCAACAATGGATTCGTTGTCCATCTTCTCGAAATAATCAAAGGACATGCCTCGCTCGATGATAGTCTGTGCGCACTCGACAAGAGCCCTGGCCTTATTGGACGACATGCCGGCCTTTTTTACCTCTTCGGCCCGGAGCCCGGCAAGACAATGGGCTGAGGGAAAAAGGTAACAGGGCCTTTTACCGCAATCGAAGACATCACCGTAAGTTTGGGCCAGACGGTTGAGAACGCTGATACCGGCATCCAGGGAGATTTGCTGAAAGACTATGGCGTTCGCGATTGCCTCGAAGAGCGTAGGATATAGAGGCGGCTTTACTCCCTTGAATCTTTCCACAAGGGGCTCTAAATGCGGGTCTGCCTGCGCCATCGCGTAAAATCCACCCAGGCTGACATTCAACCCTAGCAAGCGGGTGATAGCCGTCCTGGCTGCCAAACCGGTTTGTGATGATGGACTCTTGCAAAAAAGACTCACCCTCAACTCGGGCCGCTCCGCAGGTCCTTTCTGTTCCACGCTCACCGTAACGATCTGCGGCCCCAGGGCCATTACACGCCGGTATGTCGTTGCGTCCAGGGAATCGATCCTGTTGGCCTCGCGGCGGCGAAGGACCCATGCCGTCAGGTCCAGCCTGAACGGGGCGGGGGCTCGCAAGCTGAATTGAATGGATTTCATGGAACTACCTGAAAACACATTATGATGGCATTTAAAGGCGAAAAATACGAGCCGCGTTTTCTCCCCGTATGGCGTCCATTTCGAGGTCCTTCAGGCCGGACTGCTTTATTTCATTAAAATAGCGCTTCGGAGAAAGCAAGGGATAATCGCTGCCGAAAAGAATCCTGTCGGCCCCGGCCACGCCGGCTGCGACCCTGTAGATATCGTTTTTGTAGACAAAGGGGGAAGCCGCTGTATCGTAATAGATGTTTGCAAGAAGCCCAGGGGCCTGTTTTTTCAAAAGCTCGTAAAAGAACAGGCCGCCGCCCCAGTGCGCAAATATCAGTGTGGCTCCAGCGGCGGCCTTTGCCATGTTATAGTATAAATCAAGACCAAACGGAGCTTTGCCCGGGTACTCATGGCCGACAGGTTCGTTCGCATGCACGAGGAGCGCGAGATCTTTTTCTCTGCATAGAGCTGCAATTTGCTTGAAATTGTCTAAGACCCGTTCCATATTGCCGCCGGCGGAGTAGATGGCGAGTTCTCCGAACCCCCGAGCCCCGTCGAGACATAAACCTTCGGCTTCTTTTACGCAGCGATCCGAGAAAAGATTGAGACAGGCCAAGGGTAGAAGGCGGTCGGGGAACCTTGCGGCGGCATCGAGCACATAATTGTTGTGACGCGCCAGCAGTTCTGAGGTTCGCCAGGGGAACCCGAATACGACCGAGTGGTCTATCCCGTTTTCATCCATCGACTGGATAAGCATTTCAACGGATGCTATTTTCGAATCGGTCGAACCGTATAGAAGCTGGAATTCAGGTTCGTCTCGAAAAAAAAGGTCTCGTTCGCCGGCGATAGAGGGAGGGAAAATATGGGTATGGACATCTATAATCAAGTTGGAATACTCCATTGCAGGGTGGGGGGATTTTTTAATTACGTACAATGCCCGGTGACATTAACATGCAAGGGAGCAAGGCGCAAGGAGTGAGGCGCAAGGCGCAAGGCGTGAGGTGAGGGGAGCTCTCCGCTCCCCGCTTCTCGCTTCATTTCTTCCAAGGAGCTGCAATGTCGGAAAAAATAGAAACCGTCGCGCAAAGAGTTATTTTTGAGGCCGGAGAGCTTATTCGCCGGCACATTGGAAGTGTTGCCCAACGAGCAGCTGCTGCGCGAGAGGGTTTCGATTCGCGATCTCGGGCGCGATTCTCGAGGCGCTGCTTGAGACCGCCGCGGGTGTCGAGAGGCCAGGTGAAAGGGTCCAAGCCGCCCGCTCCGCGCTGGGACGGCGCTTGGTGCAGCCGCTGGTCGACGGCGATGGGCAGCTGCCGGTGCTTCTGCTCGATCCCGGGCTCGAAGAAGAGATCCTCTCTATGGTCGCGCCCGAATCATCTGCCATCGGCGGCGGCCAGCGGCAACTCTCGGCCAGCGCGCGTCCCGCAACCCCGGTCGTCCGCCGCCTGGCCGATCTGTGATATCCCTGATCGGTTCCGCGTCCTCCTCGGCCCCGCCCGTGCTTCTTTGTCCAAGTTCGGCCCGCTATTTCGTCCGGCGCTGGCTGGAGCCGGTGTTGCCTCGCCTGGCAGTGGTTGCGGCCAGGCGAAGTTCCTCCTGAAATCCGGCTGCGCCCGG
>CAVRZU010000135.1:0-9881 GCA_963725365.1 uncultured delta proteobacterium
TTCAACAATGTGGCTGTAAGCGAGGATGGGTTCGTTCTGGGATTTGGCCGTGAGGCGCAAGATCTTCTAAAGAAGGATAAGTGCGTTCGGTTGATGGCTTTTACCGGTATCCATTTCATTAGCCCTTCGGCATTGTCCGGTGCCGCTGCTGGAGTGCAGGCCGATATTCTCGACATTTATCGATCACTGATAACCCGTGGGGCTTGTCCCCGGGCCATTACCGAGCAGGGTCTTTTTTGGCGGGAGATGGGATCGGTCGAGAGCTACCGCAGACTTACCGGGGAACTGCCTCAACTTGAGCCCGGCCGCCTTCTTCCTCTCAGAACGGGGGAGCACATTACACTTGACCCGCAAACCATAATGCACCCGGACTGCACACTGAAAGGATCGGTCGTGGCGGGGCGGGATGTCCAAATTTGCGAAGGGGTCAGTCTTGAAAACGTTATCTTGTGGGATGACATACGGATCGAAAAAGGCAGCTCTCTAACAGACTGCATAGTGGCGGACGGGATGAGCATTGCGGGCAGACATTCGGGAAAAATATTCGCGCGGGCGGTACAGCCGGATGAAATTTTGCTGCCTTGCCAATGATAAAGTCGAGGGATGGATACGCTGCAATCTGACATCGATGATTTCCCGGGACTGGGTGATCTGGCCGAAAAGGCTTCAACCATCACGGGCGGATTTGAAAGGGCTCGGATCGAACCCTTATGCGGTGATGGGTCGGACAGGAAGTTCTTTCGGATTTCCTGCGGACCATCTTCACTGGTCGCCCTCATTTCGCCTGGAACGAGAAAAGACGCTACCGGTGAGGACGACTCCTATCTTCTGATCGGCAACCATCTCCATTCCAAAGGATTGCCGGTGCCCCGCATCCTCTATGCCGATGCCCGAGAGGGAAGATTTCTCCTGGAAGATGCCGGAGACTTGCACTTGCAGAATTTCGTTCGCTTTCGGCGCAATAACCTCGAACCTGTCTACACTCATGTTATCAAGTTGCTCGCAGCTTTGCACACGAGGGCCCCGAAGGGTTTTGAACCGGGATTTTGCTTCGACAGCGCTTTATATGACCCTTCTTTTGTCTACGAGCGTGAGCTTGAGTATTTCCGAAAGTCATTCATCAATGGTTGTATGGGGTTTGAAATCGGCCCGGATGAACTGCGCCCTGATTTCGAGACGCTTGCTGAGGCTGCCGGGGTTCAAAGGAGTTCTTTCGTATTTCATCGTGACTTCCAGAGCCGCAACATCATGGTGCGGCGAGGCAGGCTCTGGCTGCTCGATTTTCAGGGCATGAGGTTTGGACCTCCTGCTTATGATCTT
The DNA here is from genome assembly GCA_963725365.1 of uncultured delta proteobacterium. Classification (GTDB taxonomy): domain Bacteria; phylum Desulfobacterota; class Syntrophobacteria; order Syntrophobacterales; family Syntrophobacteraceae; genus SbD1. Next base: position 1,321 of record CAVRZU010000135.1, read on the forward strand.
GCTTCGCTGCTGATCGACCCTTATGTTAGGGTGCCTGAGCATTTGCAGGATAGACTTGTTGCTATGTACTGGTCTGCCGCAGGGAACCGTTCGGGTGTCTCAAAGTTGGCTTTCATCAGGAAATTCGAGGCGGTCAAGCTCGCCAGAAATCTTCAGATGCTCGGCGCGTTTGGCTTCCTGGGAGTAGTTAAGGGCAAGAGGCAGTTTCTTGATTATATTCCGTTTGCCTTTGAGCAGTTGGGCAGGCATTTGTCCAAAATCGGCCGGATGAAGCTCCCTCGCCTTGAAAAACTGGTTTCAGCTATCCGCCGGTACGGCCTCAATTATAACCCGGGCGAGAACCTGTGAGGAATTGTGGTGACATGATCGAGCTTATCTGTTATATCGCCTCCACTGTTGCCGATAAATAAATTTGGTCCGAACCCCCGGACCTGTACTTTTCTGTCCAAGGAGTGGAAGATGGGTTCAAAGACTCAAAAAACAGAAGTTGTCAGACATCGAAAGCATGCCCCGAATAAAGTCAACAGGAAAGCCGAGCAGAAAGAGGTTCGAAGCAGTATGGATGTTTTGGTGAAACTGGAAAGGGAAAACCGCAAATAGCCGCCTGCCTCGGTTCCCCTAGCGGATGGGCGGTCGAGAACAACGACGTCCTTCCCAGCTCTTCGCACTTCTAGTACATTATCAACTGAGTTCCAATATGTTGTCGAGTGATCGCCGCCCCGGCGAAGGCCGGGGTCCAGTGATCTTAACTAACTGTACGAGTGCAGCACAAATTATCCGGCATTTTCTCGTATCCTTTTAGCTTTTGTCGCGCATCTGCGCAAACTCTCTAACAATTCTTCGTGCAAGCAGCGGCGCGTTTCCAGCCGCCCGATTATTTATTATGAGATTGATCTCGATCCCCTCCCTGACTGCTTCCCACATCAAGGCGGCGGTCTGGGAAATCATTGCCGGCTGTATCATTTCTTCTATTAGCCTGTCGAAGGGAAAGGCCTTGGCGTAAGCGTCCTCGTAACGGACGCCCAGCGGCGTCATAAGACGAATGACGGCTTGGCCTCCGGCAGTGATGAAACGCCTTCCGGCTCTTGAAAACTGAGTCCTCAGGGCAGGGAGCCATGTCCAGTGGGAAAGTATCTGTCCTGCACCGTGTTTTTGCAAAACATCGATCACAGGTTTGCAGAAATAAGCTTCTGTTCGCATTTCCACGTGATACCTGCGGTCTGGTGGAATCGAGCTGAAAAAGCGGTCGAGTTGTGATGCCAGCTCTGCAGGCGGCAGGCGTTCCGACTGCCTTTGGTATTCCTGCTCGAAAATTATGCCTTTAAGCTTGTCTGCGAAAAGAGTGACCGCCGGTTCGTAGAATTGCCGTGTGAAAGCTTCCGATGCGAGGTAGTTTTCGTTTGGGGAGTAGCTTTTTTCGCGCCTGAGCTTCTGGGCGAAAAACATCTGGGGCGCCTTTAAGAAAACCCTGTCTTCAGGTCCCATGCGCATCGCATACTGTTGAAGAGTATTGGCGCACGGTGTTGGAACCCCGTTTCCGATTAGAGGTGCATAAAAGGTGTAATCTATTTCGAGCACCTTGAAATGCTGAAAATATTCCCGAACCGAATCCACTGGCAGGACTTGCTCTCGGAAGCTTTTGTTTCCCACCCGGTTGGTGCGGCTGATTATTTTCTCCCTGTAAAGCTCTTCACTGTAAATCCTGCCGATCCAGCCTTTGTAGCGGTCACTCGCCGTCCCGATAGATATCAGCGGGTGCAGGCCGCGAAAAAGAAATCTCTCCGCATATTTTAGGACTTCATCATCGATGGATTCAGATCCGCTCATGTCCTGTTATGCCGGCTGGTCTAAAAGCCGTTTTTACCAATGAGATTGAGGAAAAAATAGGGTCTCCCGGGGTCATTGCACGTAACGAGCGCCGACTTTTTTGCTCCGCTTGAGCATGAAGTGCCACTGACCGAAAGCGTGATGTTTCCCTCCCCACCTGGAGGGATTGCCCTGTCGTAATGGGCAACCCAAGTGCCTCAGCCGGGAATGATCTTCTTGATTACCAGCTCGGAGGCGCCGGCGTTCTTTATGAGGAACTTATGGGTAAAAGTTCCGTCTCCAATTGTTCCAAAATCAAAAGAAGTTTCGGGAAGTTGCACTATGGGGACCGGTGTGTCCGGTCTTTCGGGCGCGCTCACCTGGGGAGGTATCGGCGGAATGCATGCGCCGAGATCAAGGCGGCAGGTTTGTGCCGATTCGGGGATAAGGGTGTTAATAGTCTCTGAGGGAGCAGCAGCAGTGGCTGTGGCTCTCTGCAGGATGTCAGGCTCGCCAGTGGTCCCATTGTTTCCCTCAGCCGAAGTGGAAACCTTGGTTTCAACCTGCTGCTTCGCCGGGTATTTTTCCAGCCGGCTATAACTGTCCTTGAATCCGGCACAGCCGCAAAGCAGGTTCAGAGCAAAAAAACAGAACAACCCGGCAAACAGACGCTGCATAGCCCCCCCTTCGATTTCGAGATCCTTTAGAATATGCCAAGACCGGTTAGACCTACCCCGATACATTTTCGAGGTCAAGAGGAATCTTTAAATGAGAATCGGATCAATAATTATGTAGCTATCTTACAGGCAGGGTAAGACGAAAAGTGGCGCCTCTTGAGGTGTTGAGCACTTCAAGGCTGCCTTCATGTGCTTCGATGATCTTTTTGACGATCGGCAGGCCGAGGCCGGTCCCTCCTGTTCTCGTGGTAAAAAAGGGCAAAAAGATCTCTTTTCTGATTTCAGAAGCGATACCCGGTCCTTCATCGGAAACGTTGACAGCTACGTTTTTCCCCAGCCTGCGGTAGCGTATTCTCACAGTCTCGCCCTCAGGTGAGGCCTCTATTGCATTTGTCAGAAGGTTGATGAACATCCTCTTGATTCGTGACCGGTCAAGCAGCAGAGGTGGGGCGGGCTCAAGCGCCTCTACCTGCAGATGGACCTTTTTGCGGTCCGCGAGCGGTTTTGTCACCGCGACACTCTCCTCCAGGATTGCGCTGATCTGCTCCTGCGATTTCTGGAGGAGCACTGGTTTTGAAAAATCGAGCATCTCTTCGACCATTTTTTCGAGCCGCGCGGTTTCGCTCAAAACAATGTTCATTTTGCCCCAATCGGGATCGGCTTTCCCGATGTGGCGCTGTACCTGTTTTGCAAATCCGCCGATGGCAATTAAGGGAGTCTTCATGTCATGTGCAACGATGGAAAGCGCCCTGCCGATAGCGGCCAGGCTTTCGGCGCTCTTCAATGCCTTTATGGATCGCTCACGCTGGATTAGCTTCCACATGCCGTCCATGAGCAGAGTCAGTTGTCTGAGGTCAGACTGGTCGTAATCTTCGCTTTTGTTGGCTACGACGGCAACAGCGGTTATCCTTTGACCGTCGAAAACGGGAATGCTCATTAACCGCTGGAGATGAAAGCTCGAAAAGGGAAGTCCTCTCTGGTCCATCTCGATATTTGAGCTTTTATTTACAACGATCGGCTTTCGGTTCTTGACCGCATCGGCCCAGGTCCCGGCATCTTCTGCTCGAATCGATGGGCATTCGGAATGGTTGGGAATTCCGGTGCACCAGGTGAGGATGTTTTCCTCTTCGTCCAGAAACGCTATCGCACCCGTCTCGCTTCGAGTGAGCTTGATTTGCTGCTCGAGCACGTAATCGGCTATCTCCCTCTCGGAGACCCATGAAGTCTGGCCGAGATTCAACAAGGCTTCAAGCCTCTTTTCATTGAGCCGCAGCGCCTCTTCAATTCGCTTTCGTTCCACTATTTCGTTCATAAGAGCCAGGTTCGAATCCGCGAGTTCCTCTGTTCTGTTCTGTACTCGGATTTCCAGCTCATCGTTGGCCCTGCGGAGCTTTTCCTCGATTTCCTTTCTGTCCGAGATATCCAGGCAGTATTCGATAATCTTGGAGACCTCTCCCATTTCATCCAGGATCGGATAACCGTGAACTTCCACAAATCGGGAGCCGCCCAGGTGATCGTAGTGGATGTGTTCGGTGGTAAGCGGCTTTTTCGATTCTTTGATTTCCTGCAATGGACATCTGTGCTCATCGCCTTCACAGGGCCTGTCCGCCCTGTGAAAGAGGGAATGACACTTTGCATATGGTTGAAGGCCGCCCGGGGTGGCTGCGCTGTTAGCGTGCACGATGCTGTAGTCTTTGGCGTCAATTACATAAAAAGGATGGGAGAGTGACTCGAGAATGGTTTTGAGAAAAGAGTTCTGTTGAATTATTTTTTCTTCCGCCTTTTTCCTGTCGGTGATATCGCGTGCTGTTCCGATCTGGCCAACAATGGAATTCCCGGCGTACAACGGGGCGGATTGGAACTGAGCACCAGGTGAGCGCCCGATTTTACAAACACCCGCACCTCTCCGGGCGGAAGCTCTTCTCCGCTTAGGATTCTTTGCCTCCGTTCGACCATCTTTGGCAAATCATCCGGGTGTACCAGGGAATCGTACTGCCTGCCGAGCCATTCTTCCGGTTTCCAGCCAGTCACCTTTTCGAAAGCCGGGTTAAGCTGAGGTCAGCATTCCTTTGGTGCTAACCGTGTAAATGATATCCAGGGAACTGTTTACCAGCGACCTGTACTTCGCCTCGCTTCGCCTGAGGGCCTGGTCGGCTTCCACGCGCTCGTCAATTTCCGTCTTGAGCCTCAGGTTTACCTCCATGAGTTCGGAGGTCCTCTGTTTAACAAGTTCCTCCAGGTGGTCCTTGTAGCGTTTTAGCTCTATTGCGGCTTTCTTTCTTTCAATCGCATAACGGATCGATCTCTGAAGCGTCGTCGCAGTGATTTCGTCCTTCACCAGGTAATCAGCCGCGCCTGCGCTAAGGGCCCTCAGATCGATTCCGTTTCCGCCTTGACCAGTTAGAAGAATGAGCGCTGCGCGGAAGTCTTTTTCCCTGGCTTCGTAAAAAGCTCTAAGGCCGGTACGATCTCCCAGGGCGTAATCCAGGAGAATGGCATCATAGTCGAGATTGCTCAAGGCATTCAGACCGCCTTCGTAAGAGTCTGCCCAGTCCAACTTGACTCTTCCGGGACGGCTTCGGACAATAGCGTCTTTATAAGAACATAGTCGTCCTCATCGTCTTCGATGAGAAGTACCTTGAGTTCATCATGCGAATTCATCCGGCTGGCCTCGATAAGCGTAAGTTTTCTGCGGCGGAGTGTATCTTTGATGAATGTGCACCGATCGATGTTTTTATGATATCCAGGACCGGTCGAGAAAACAAGCGGCCCGGCGGTAAAAGGACCTCAGTGGACTGAGGCGCGCCACTCACCGGACAAAGAAGGCACAGCAGTTGGTTTTCTTTGGGACCCCTTCGTGTGCCTTCGTGCTTTTCGCGGCCATGGCTTATTTACGGACAAGCCCTTGTCGCAGTCTTAGAATACAGCCTTATCCGAAGTGGAATACCTCCCATTGCCCATGTACAGTTACATTGACAATGATGAAATTAGACGACAAAATTGGTTCTCATCCAAAAGGAGCAGCAAGAATGGCTACTTCTAATCCTATAGTTACCCTGTCGCGCAACAGAATGTTCCTTTCGGTAATATGCGTGGTATTGGCAGCAGGTCTTGTGGTGCTGATCTTTGTGTCGGTTGTTGCCGGAATGACGATTAAAGAGTTTAGGAATGGCCAATGGGTTGAGTGCGATACTTCAAACCCCGATGGTTGTGATGTGGATACCTCGACGAAGGAAATCCATCTCGAAAAATCGAGAGGCGTCTACGAGTTGCCGGTAAGGGTCAACGGTGTCCTCACCCTGGATTTCGTTTTGGATACAGGTGCTGCAGAGGTTAACATCCCTGCCAACATTGCAGCGCAGCTTTTGCGTTCGGTTCAATCAGTCAGGAAGACTTTCTACCCGGAAGAATCTACCAGTTGGCGGACGGAACTCTGGTTCGCAGTTCAAGGGTTATTCTTCGGGAACTGGACTTAGGGGGGGTAAAGGTCAGCCGTCCCCGCAAGCATTGGACCTGCAGCCGGAACTTTATTGCTCGGTAAGAGTTTTCTCCAGCGATTGGGGGCATGGTCCTTGGATAATAAAAGAAATGTTCTCCTCATTGGCAGGTAGAGTCATAATTTTTTCATGGAGCGTTCACAGGTATTGAGGGAGAGGTTTTGCGAGAATTTCCGGTAATTGTGCTTTGTTTATCAAAGTAAAGACTGCCATGCCTGTTGTTCTTATATTAAGATCATGATGAACTTTACCACTTGTTGTAGAGGAGGTCGATTAGTTCATGGCGGAATCTTCTGATATATCGGGTATCGCTGGAAAATACCCCCGAGGTGTAATAGATCTCAACTCAAGAATGTTTCAGGCATACGTAGATATTATAAGAAGCAAACTTTTTTTCTGGATGGGAATGTTTCGCTACTCGTCCAGTTTTATCAATCCCTCCTGGTTGGCACTCGATTATTTTAGAAATATGGAGATGAATCGGCTTGAAAAAGGGTATCCTATTCAAACCGCAGGAGATATGATCGAGCTTCTCCTTTTTGAAATGAATGTTGCCGCCAAAGGCACGATGGCGAGCACTCTGCATTAAACGAGTATCATACCAAAGAATTGAGAGAGGTCCTTGAGGCTATAAGCAATTCGCTCTCCGACAACGGCTCGGAGGGCTTCCCTGGATACTGCGAAAGACAGCTCAAAATCATGGATACGGTGTGTAACGCCTATCCACGCGCCATCCGGAAGATCGGACTGGAATACGGTCTCCACTTCGATAATGGAGGCTACATAAAGGCCGGTGAAACTGAGCGGTTTGAACTCTACCAGGTGCTCCCAACGGAGAAGGGGGCGTTGATGTGCGCAAGAATGGAAAGCCGATGATCATAGTTCCGCCATATGTTTTGGGGGCAACAAGACCTGCTTTTTTGCCCGGAGAGAAGAGAAGCTACGTTCACGCTTTCGCAAACCGTGGTATCCCCACGTATATAAGAGTGATCAAAGATATTCAGAAAACACCTGCTGTCCAGTTGATAGACCGGTTGAAAGATGATGCCCTGGATCTTAAGTATTTCAGTGATGCTGGTCGCCGCTTATGGGAGGCCGGTCACTTTGAACGGATACTGCCAGGGGGGTTTTATGTCCGCCATCGACATAATGTCGGGCCGGCTGGACGGTCTGGTCGATGCACTGATCACCTGTGTTTCTCCTTTCGACGGATCGCGAAGCAAATCCCTGATAGAGTACATCGAACATCTGCCATTCCGGTTCCGGGACTTGGAATACTCTATAAAAACGCTGAGAAACGGCAATAAGGTCGTCGATGGCAAAATACTGAGCTGGGTCTTTAAACTCAAGAGTATTGAAAATGAGGCCCCGTTCCTGAGTTTTTACCGTGACTTCACGATGTTCGACCATGGCTGGGGGAAGTCTCCGAAGATAAGCAAGGTAGCTGCCGCTATCAGCCATTGGCTGACCTATGACGTTACTGACCTTCCGGTTGGAATCACCCGGTTGAGCTTTGATTCATATACCAGGCCGGTAACAAAGGACGGAACACTGCCAGTCAGGCTTTTCGACAATCCCCTGAATTTCAGGAGTATTGCTCAAAAGGGCATTAAATGGCTGATATGTATTGCGGAAAATGATGATCTCGTTGACTGGAGCGCCGCCCTGGCTCCTCTGGATTTTGTGGACGCAGAGGTCGCAGTTTTTCCAAAGGGTCATGCCTCGCTAGCCACTTCATGGTCTTCACCGGCCTCGAATTGCAGTCTTGAAACGAAGGACACTTTATCCGAGTGCAATATCAAGGCTAAAATCAATGCAAAATCCGCCGGAGGAAGGTCACGCGGGCCAATTGAATTCCACCTGGATCTCGACAATGGAAGTTATCAGGATTGATACAAACCGCAACTATCTTGCAACTATCTTGAGGAGTTAAATTATGGAGAAACTCGTTAAACAGCCCATCGTGGACCAGTGTTTAGGATGCGCTAATATTGAGGGTGAGTTTTGCAAAATCTGGGTTTCTCCTGCTACAAAATGGCGGATGGGGACGTGCCCGTCCGCCACTCATATTAAAGTCGATATCACTGCACCCGAGCAGAAAGTGCGGGTGGGACAACAGAAACAAAAAAAGAAAGTATAACGGCGACTAATAATTGTTGCCTATTTCAGACGCATGACGGCATAAAGCCACATCAGGCAGAGTTCGGTCTTGCCTTAACAGAGAATCGGGCGGGTCTGCCTTCACATAATGGTTCATGAAAGCGAGGCTGTATGCGATAATTGCTTCATGGGCGCTTATGCCGATATCAGTCCAGGCGAAATGGGCAGCCTTCTTGAATTCCACGTAATATTTGGGCTCCGGTGAGCTGTCGTAACTCCCCATGGATTTTCGCAGCATTGGTGTGATGCCAAAATCCAATTCCCCCCTTGATACATTACCGGCGCCGAGAGGCCCGAAAGTGACCGGCGCCGCACAAAAGGTTGGCTGTAAGGCGAAAGTGCAAGCACTGCCTTTACGCCGCCGAGCCTCCATGACGGCCAGGCCAGCAATACGGTAACCGGTCGAGCAACAGGACATAAC
>CAVRZU010000136.1:0-13266 GCA_963725365.1 uncultured delta proteobacterium
CGCTGCAAGCCCCGGCGTCGGACTTGGCATGCTTCCTCAATGGATTTGCTCGCTGCGAGCACGCGCCGTATATGGGTCCTCTCAAGCTCTTCCATTGTAACCAAATCGCCAGCTTCCGGTTCATGTTCCAAAGACTTTAGTTTGAGAGGCAAGTGATGAACCCCCACTTGAGAGTCTTTGCATAATAGCACCGAGCGTTCGATCGAGTTTCGCAATTCCCTCACATTTCCGGGCCAATCGTAGTTTCTGAGGGCTTCGCACGCATTGTCCGAAAATCCGAGTGTCTGCCGGTGATTCTGCCTGGCAAAGAAAGCCAGGAGGCCCTCGGCCAGCGGGATAATGTCCTCGCGGCGCTCTCGAAGCGAAGGGATCGTGATCTCTACGACATTGACTCTATAGAAAAGGTCCTCTCGAAACCGTCCCGCACTTATTGCCGATTCGAGGTCGATATTGGTCGCCGCAATGATTCTCAGATCGGCTTTCCTGGTTTTAAGGTCACCAAGGCGCTCATATGCTCTTTCCTGGAGGACCCGCAGCAGCTTCGCCTGAATGGAAAGAGGCAGATCACCAATTTCATCCAAAAAGAGGGTCCCTCCTTCGCACGCTGCGATGCGCCCCGGATAATCACGCGAGGCGCCGGTGAAAGACCCTTTCGCATGTCCGAAAAGTTCGCTTTCAAGCAACTCGGCAGAAAGCGACGGACACGAAACTGTCCCGAATGGTTTCAAAGACCGGCCGCTCCAGGAGTGGATTGCATGAGCGAGAATGGTTTTGCCCGTCCCGCTTTCGCCGCGAATGAGGATGGTGGCTTCGCTGTCCGCCACCTGCCTGGCCATGGCCAAAGCTCGCTGCATGGCCGGGCTTCGGCTCTCGATGATGGCTTCCGGGACAAATTCTTTCAACCTTTCCTGAAGGGCCGCAACTTTTTGCTCAAGAGTCCTGACCTCAAAAACTTTACCGACCATCACCGATACCTGATCGTTGGTAAATGGTTTGGGCAGGTAGTCGAAAGCACCGCGCCGCATAGCTTCCACCGCAGTATCGATAGAAGCGTATGCCGTAATCACGATACATTTGATCCAGGGGCACAGCCCCAGGAGTTTCTCGATCAGGTCCAGTCCGGATTCCGACCCCAGACGAAGGTCCACCAGGGCCAGATCAAAATAACGCGAGTTCGCCTCAGCCAGGGCATCTTTGGGATTGCTCACAGCAGTTACCCGGTGCCCCTCGGTCTCCAGGGCGATGCCGAGGGTCTTCCGGATATTGGGTTCATCATCAACGACAAGAACGGAAAGGACCATGAGAATTTTGAGTTTCCAGTTTTGAGTCAACTGAGTTTTCAGTTTTTGGTAATGATCGCGGCGGGCTTTTCGACAATTTCCAGGAATAGCATGACAACTGCGTGGAAGATGCTCTCAAAGCCCTCCACTTCGTAGCCGCGCTCGATCAAAACGGCCCGTATGTTTGCCCTCTCCCAGTGATTGTTGTCGATAATCCAGATCAGGTGTTACTTCCACCAGAGAACCCTTTTTTCATCTCCCTGCCAGGGCGGCTTATTGCCGCCCTGGCTGGTTCCCTGTTCTTTATAATGGGCAGGCTGGAAAGCCTGCCCCACTCCGGCAAAGCCGGAGGCCGGACCTGGACGGTCCGGCTACCACTCTTTAATGTCCGTGCGGGCAACTCCCACCTGCGGAATCGTCCTCTCCGGATTTTTTGCCTCCGGCATCGTCCATCTCTTTGCCAAACTTACGGACGATCTCAGAGATTTCTTTCAGCCTGGCGTCAACTTTCCCGTAAATAGTGCCTTCCGGGAACGTTCCATCCTCCTTGACAGAACCCGCATCGATTCCGGTGAGGATTTTCAAACCTTCCTCGACGGTGGAGACCGGCCAGATGTTGAATTTGCCCTCCGCAACCGCATCCACCACTTCCTGGTCAAGCATGAGGTTGCCAATATTTTTTTGCGGAATCATAACGCCCTGCCCGCCTGTGAGTCCTTTGGCTTTGCAGATATCGAAAAAGCCCTTGATCTTTAAGTTTACCCCCCGATCGGTTGGACCTCACCCTTCTGGCTAACCGATCCCGTTACAGCGATGCCCTGTTTCAAGGGCACTCCACTTATCGCACTCACAAGGACATAGTATTCGGTACTCGATGCACTGTCTCCATCTATCATTCCATAGCTTTGCTCAAAGCACACGGAGGCGGAGAAGGCTATGGGCTTGTTGTGGGCGAACCAATCCCGGAAAAGGCTGCTTAAAATCATCAACCCCTTGGTATGAGTAGAGCCACTCATTTTAGATTCCCGGTCAATAGAGACCATCCCCTCACGCCCGACTGAAACGGTAGCCGTAATCCGGCTGGGCTTTCCAAAAACATGGTCGCCCGTCGCCAGCACCGCGAGGCCGTTGACCTGCCCTACCTTTTCACCTTCGGTTTCAACCCATATGATATCCTTTTCCATTACCTCTTTTACGCGCTCTTCGATAAGGTTGGCGCGATAAATTCGCTTTTTGACCGCCTCATCGACATGCTTTCTCTCTATAAGTTCGCTGCCCTCGAGTCCGGCAAAGTAATTTGATTCCCGCAGCAGGTCGGCGATAGTCCCAAGCTCGAGGGTCAGTTTATCTCTGTCCTCTGTAAGCTCGACACTGTATTCCATCACGCGGGCGACCCCGGATCTGTCCAGGTGCTTAATGCCCGTTTCCGTGCAACAGCGGGCGATCATCTGCGCGCATTCCAGCACCATGTCCGGTTTTCTGTTCATTTGGTCACTCATGTGAGCTTTGACCTTGAAGAGCTTCTGGAACCGTTCGTCAAGACTGAAGAGCAACTGGTAGATGTACGGATCACCGGTGAGGACGATTTTTACATCAAGCGGGATCGGCTCCGGCCTGATCGTGCGCGTACTGAAAATTCCATAAAGCTCGCCCATGTCTTCAATCCTGAGTTCTTTATCCCGCAGCGCCCTTTTCAGGGCTTCATAAGAGATAAACCACTTGAGCAGGTCGAGAGCCTTCATCACCAGGTAGCCGCCGTTGGCCTTGTGCAGCGATCCGGGCTTGATCATTGTATGGTCGGTAAAAAGGGCGCCGAACCATGCCTGCCTCTCAATAGAGCCGAAAAGGTTCGGATAGACCGGATTTGATTCGATTATAACCGGAGCGCCTTTGGTTTCAGAATTGTCGATGAGCACATTCACATCGTACTTGCGCATGTTCACCTCTTTGGGAGGGACCGCAAACGGCGCCGGGGGCTGACCCGGCACCTGCTGCTGCGCTTCGGGCTTCTTTTTGAAATCATCTATGTTTTCGAGGATATCCTCCTGGACCTCCTTGAGGTAATCGTGCACCTGCTGGTCGTCCTGGTATTTCTCCTCGTATGAATCCATCAACTGTCCAACCACGAAGAGTGCAATCTCGTTGTCCAGCTTCGTGTGCTTGTCTTTGAACTCGTTTTCAACTTCCCGAATCTTCTTGATGGTTTCCTTCATCCTCTCATGAAGCTCATCACTCTTGGTGCGCAGGGCTTGACGTTCTTCCTCGCTCAGATGCCGCAGGTCCTCCTGGGTCATCGGCTCGCCTTCCTTGTTGGCGGGAATGATGACCATTCCCACCTGAGAAAACTGGAGGATGAACCCCTGATCACGCGCCTCCTGTGAGAGTTCGTCGATATACTCCCGCCTTTGTTTTTCGAATGCCTGATGCACCTCGCCTTCTTTGGTGCGGTAATCGTCGCTGTCGAACACCTCGGGAATTTTCGCCTGGAGGGTGGATATAAAATCATTCATATCTTTTTTGAGCAGTTTCCCGCTGCCGGCCGAGATTTTCATGCACTTCGGCTTGTCCTGTTCCTTAAAGTTGAAAACATAACACCAATCAGGCGGCGTAGCTTCCTGCCTGGCCTGATCTTCGATGTAGGTCCTGGCTGTGTAGGTGAGCCCGGCTTTCGACGGTCCCGCAATAAAGATATTATATCCCGACGCCTTCATTCCCATCCCGAACTTGATGGCGTCAATAGCGCGTTCCTGCCCCACAACCCTGTCCGTCGGAGCCTCAAGGGAAGCGGTAGTGTCAAACGAAACCAGATCTTCTTCGAAATGCGCTCTCAATTCATGCGCGGGAAGTCCCTTGACCATCTCAGGCATAAGCTTTGCTCCTTCATCCGTTATTGATCAGTGTCACTATCGACGTTTTCTTCGATGGGCAATTCACCATGGCCGACCACTTCCAGTTTAGCCCTTTTCTTTTGGCTCGAGGCCGCCGTCTGTAAAATAGTGCGGATTGCGTTGATCGTGTTTCCGCTTTTCCCTATAATTTTACCGATATCGTCGGAAGACATTTTAAGCTCGATAATCACCGTGTCATCCTCTTCGCGCTCATTGAGCTCGACTTTTTCCGGATGATCGGCAAGAGATTTCACAAGATATTCAGCCAGATCTTTTAACGCCAATCCTAACCTCCTATGACCCGGTCCCGCCCGAGCTTTTCCCGGACCGATCGGACTTTCTGTTCTATGCCGCCTTCCCTGTCACGCCGGTCGTCAATTCTTATCTGAGTCAATACCCGCATTGCACCGGCTTCGAAACAACTTTCATGCATCTGCCTTATGGTTTTAATAATATCGTCCAAATTGCCAGAGATAATAGTACCCATCGCTGTCAGCTCAAATTCCAGGGACGTCTTTTCAAGCACCCTTATCGCCCCGGCCACATAAGAACTCACGCTCGTGCTCTCAATACCGACCGGTACAATGCTCAGTTCTACGATAGCCATTTACACCGCTCTCGTTCGATCTTTTACAAACCGGTTGAATGAGGCCAAATCGGCTAATCCCGACAAAGACTCATAGAGGTGTTCAACCGTATGAGGTTCCATAGTCAGAATGGGTGAGATTTTCATTTCACCCAGGAAATCAAAAAGACAATCAAAATCGATCGTACCCGACCCTACCGGAAAGTGTGAGTCAAAAGAGCCATCGTTATCATGAAGGTGAATTTCTTTCAAGTGTGGCCAAGTCGCCTGAAGCCAGTCGTGAAGGTTCGTCCGTGAAAATGAGTGCTGGTGCCCGGTGTCCAGGCAGAAACCAAACCACGGCGACTTTATTGCTTCCAGCAGGTCCAGATGCAACTCCGGACCTTCCTCAAAGACATTTTCCAAAACCAGTGGTATCTTCACGGCTTCGGCCCGCCGGACAAAGGGTCCCAGCGTAGCAAGGCTGTTCTCGACCCATTCCCGGCGATGCCCGCGATGGTGCCTGGGATCGAAACCGGTATGGCAGACGACCTGTTCAGGCCGGATTTTCTCCACCAGATCGAAAAGACTATCGAGCCTCGCACTGGTTACTTTTCTTATTCCGGGATCCGTGCTCCCGGAACAAAGGTCCCAAAAAGGCCCATGGAAGGTGATACGGCACCCGTTTTCACGTATCAGCCCAACGGCCTCGCTGACGCTGCCGGGCGAAGAAGCTTCCAGATCGCCGGCCGTAAACCCGATCTCGATATTAATGCGGTTTTCGACAATCAGGTCCTTATATTTTTCAATATAGCGCAAGGGCATGTTGATGAACACCTGCCCAAGCACCGCCCTCATCGCGGGACCGATTTCATGATCTTTCATTGATCGACGTTCCAGTTTAGCTAAACTCGACATCACAACCGTTCCTGTCAACACAAAAAGCCACAATTTATCGGGAATGTACATTAATTTCTTCGCACACAAAAGGGTTGCTTATTAGCTTGTAAAGCTTTTAAATTGCAATCTTTAAATTTCAACTTCAACCAGGACAAAAATATGAAGCAGTACGTTATAGATCAGTTGAGAGAAACCGATTACGAGAAGATTCTTGAATTCCTGAAGGCCAACGCCGATCCATCCGAATTTGGAGATGTTTTCTGGGCAAAACTTCCAGCCGGACTATACTCCGATGACCAAAAGGAGCATGTGGAATGCCAGCCCTTTTGTTTCGCCATAAATCTGTCGCCCGGCAAGGTTGAATTCGAACTGCTTATCCGCAGCCGCCAGGTCCTTCGGTGCAAGTGCATTGGGTACGCCGGCAAAAACCAGAGGGACTACATTTTAGACTATGCCGACCGGATGCTGGGTGAGTTGATGATCAAGCTTTAGCGGTTCATTGCTGCTTTCAGATTTTTGATATTTTGCGCGTAATCGCCGTTGAAAACCGCAGAACCGGCAACGAAAATATCAACGCCCGCCGCTGCAAGTTTACCCGCTGTTTGAGGCTTTACGCCTCCGTCCACCTGTAGCAGCGCAGAGAACTGCCCATCGTCTATCATTTTTCGGCACGCTTTGATTTTGGGCATAACGTTTTCGATGAACTTCTGCCCTCCAAACCCGGGATTGACGGTCATAAGCAAAACCATATCCACATCCGGCAGCACTGCTTCTATCATGCAGAGCGGTGTCGCCGGATTAATCGCAACAGCAGCCTTTACGCCAAGCTCCTTTATGTTCTGGATTACCCTGTGAAGATGCACGCAGGCTTCGGCATGGACTCCCAGCCAATTGGCCCCCGCCTTGACAAAAGCTTCTAAATAGCGCTCGGGATGCTCTATCATCAGGTGAACATCCAGGGGAAGGTCTGTAGCCTCCCTGAGCGCTTCCACCATATATGGCCCTATGGTTATGTTGGGCACGAAATGGCCGTCCATGACATCGACATGAATCCAGTCGGCCCCGGCGGCTTGTACCGCATTGACCTCTTCAGCAAGCCTGCCGAAGTTGGCGGACAAAATGGACGCGGAGAGAAGTTTTTTCATAAGGTGTCTCCCATAGGTTCCGGGTAAAGTTCTTCTTTGCAAGTATACAGAACTATCACCACACATTGGAGTGCTTTTTTTGGTGCAACATTTATATTACGCACAGGCTGCTCGGATTCGGGGCCTAAATTGAACCATCAGTGGCAAGACTCTTGCTTATAGCAACGGTCAAGAATAGATTTCTTTGTGACAATGATAGCACAGACCGCTCTTCCTGCCTAAACTGCAAATGGGGAGGCATTGCGGAACCACTTCAATTGCATGCTCTTGCCTACACCATTGCAGCCGATTGCCTGCGGGCAAACGGACCGAAACGGGGATTCGCTTTTGTAATTCGCATACCGGCATGGTGATTCACAGAGTGCGCCTGGTTGTGGAAACAGTTTTTTTATGTGATGCACCACTGGATGAGATTTTCCGTATCCGGAGAGGGCACATGGAAGGTACCCGGCAACAAGAACGCACTCGGGTGGAGTTGGTCAGGCAGGCCCTGAAGTTAGCCCCAATCGCTGCTATTGCAACTCTTCTGAACGCATTTATTATTGTCCTGGTCCTATGGCAATCCATTTCGCACACATCATTAATCATCTGGCTTTCAATTACTTTTTGTCTTGCGGTTCAGCGTTCCTTGTTTCTATACAAATACCGTGGAGCTTCGCTCCAACCTGATCAAGCTGCACAGGTGACCAGAAGTTTTGTGGCCGGTCTCGGTTTATCCGGTATCGTCTGGGGTTCCGTTGCAATTTTTCTTTTTCCCGTAAATTCGCCAACGCAGCAAACCCTGCTCGTCTTTGTCCTGTGCGGAATGGTGGCTGGTGCGGCGGAAACATTTTCTCCCGTTCTTCCGGCATTTCTAGCATTTATGCTGCCAACACTGATTCCCTTGTTTATCCGTTTTCTCACCATCGGAGGGGCCGTCTACTATGCGATGAGCGCCATGACGCTCTTTTATATCGTTCTTACAACAATCATAGCGAGGCGTATCAATATCACAAACAGGAGTCTGGTCGAACTTAAGGAACATTTTTCTCGAGTGGCTGAAGAGAGTGCAGCCTCTGCCTTACGGCTGCAGGAACGGACTGCGGAGCTGAGCATAGCCAATAAGGCGCTTACGGAATATGCCGAGAAGCTTCAAAGGCTGAACGAAGAGTTGCAGGATTTTACTTTTGTTGCTTCTCACGATTTGCAGGAACCGTTGAGAAAGATTCAGACTTTCTGTGACATGGCCAGGATGAGATGTGCACCCGTTCTGGACAGTACCAGCAATGATTACCTGGACCGGATCGTCAATTCGGCAAATCGAATGCGGCAACTGCTCAAAGACTTGCTCCAATTCTCGTTTGCAGCTTCGAGAGCGGAACCACACAAAGCGATAGACCTCGTAAAAATCGCACGGGAAGCAGCGGATGTTTTTGAAGATACTATAAAAGAAACAGGCGGATTGATCGAGATCGAAACCATGCCCTCCATAGAAGCCGATGAAACCCAGATTCTGCGGCTGTTCCAAAACCTCATTGGCAATGCGCTCAAATTTCGCGGAGAAAAACCACCCAGAATTGAAATATACGCAAAGCAGGATAGGCATGGGATTTGCGAAATATTTGTAAAGGATAATGGCATTGGATTTGACCGGCAGTTCTCCGAACGTATTTTCAAGCCCTTCCAGAGATTGCACACGAACCGCGAGTATGAAGGCACCGGAATAGGGCTTACAATATGCCGCAAGATAGTTGAACGTCATGGGGGCAGTATCAGGGCGGAGAGCGAACCGGGGAAGGGCGCGATATTTATAGTCACCCTGCCCGCAAAACTAGACAGGCGGGAGGGTGTTTAGTGAAAAGCGAACATTCCATGAAGTCAGCTTCCGACGATATCGTTTAAACCTTCAATGATTTGGTCCAATTCTTCCGGTGATACAGAGCCAATTCTTTTTCCGATTCGCTCTGTGCAGAGTGTGCGGATTTGGCCAGAGATGGCATCGAAGACGCTTCCGGCCCATTTCAAGAAATGGGATCGAACAAACCGACCGGCATGGCTGCCCTGCGCTATAGGCATTCTTGTCGCTATCATCGCCGCTGCTATCCGGTTGCGGTTCCTGGAAATTCTCGAGTTTCGCGCCTTTTAACTTCATCCCAAGAGCAAGAGGACGTGGACGTCGCAATGAAAGCCGACGCCGAATTATTTATCACCAAACCAGCGACTTTCGATGAATGGGCCGAAATAATGAAATCTCTGGCAGAGAAATGGCTTGAGGCGAGGCAAAAGTAATTCCACTCGCTTTCAACAAGCCTTGTAGATTTGCCGGAAACCCGCTATATTTCGGCGCGCACAGGTTTATAGCCTTGATGTCATACAGGGATTTTTGCCCTGAGGTGGGGATTCCAATCCCTTTTCATCGCCGTGCTAAACCAAATTTGTCCGGACGGAGACCTGGATGGGTAAAATCAGAGTAACTTTCGAGCCGGAATCTACCAGCGTCGAAGCGCTTTCAGGTGAAAAACTGATCGATGTCGCGTCCCGGGCCGGCATAGACATCAGCAATCTTTGCGGGGGGCTGGGCGCGTGCGGCAAATGCCGTGTCCAGATTAAACGCGGCAGGTTGAATCTGACCAGCAAGGTGATCGGAAAGCTTAGCCGCAAGGAAATCGAACAGGGTTTTACGCTTGCCTGCCAAGCCGAACTTCTCGAAGATGACGTCGAGGTTTGGATTCCTCCTGAGTCCCGAACCGACGTTCAAATCCAGATTTCCGACTATATTGTAGCCTTCACGGAGCCGACCCCGGCACACGGCCCCGAATACGAGCCCGCACCCATAATCAGGACCCTGTGTGAGAAATTCTACCTCGAACTGCCCCCTCCCACTTTAAACGACAGCCTCTCCGACCTGGATCGTGTTTACAGGGCCATCAGAAAAAAAATGCCTGAATTCCCCTTCGTTCAAACGCATTTTTCATGCCTGTGGGGACTTGCCGGGTTGGTGCGCGCAAACCAATGGAAGATAACGGCAACTGTTCATTTCCGCGACACCGACTGTCCGATGATTCGCGAAATTGAAGGCGGCAACACCACCTCCAGAAATATGGGTGTTGCAATCGATGTGGGAACAACCACCATAGTGGCCCAACTGATCGATCTTCGCACGGGAGCGGTCCTTGGCGCCCAGGCCAGCCATAATTCCCAGGCCCGCTACGGGGAAGATGTCATTTCACGGATGATTTATGCCTGTGGCCAGGCTGGTCTCGGACCTTTGACCGAAGCCGTGACTTTTACGATCAACGCCCTTATCGACTCACTGGTCAGGAAGAACAAGATCGAGCATTCCGATATAACTACTATAGTGGCTGCGGGAAACACGGTGATGAGCCATTTGCTTCTCGGCCTCGAGCCTTGCAACATACGTACTGCTCCTTATATACCCACGGCTACACGGTTTCCTCAGTTCCAGTCCGCAGAGGTTGGGCTAAAGGCAAATCCAAAAGCGCTTTTGCATTGTATGCCCTGCGTCAGCAGCTATGTTGGGGGCGATATAACCGCAGGTGTTTACGCATGTCAAATGCACGATCATCATGAAATCAGCGCCCTGATAGACGTCGGGACGAACGGAGAGATTGTAATCGGAAATAACGAATGGCTGGTGTGCTGTTCGTCTTCTGCGGGGCCCGCATTTGAGGGTGGGGGAATCAAATGCGGCACCAAAGCTATCCTGGGAGCTATTGAAAAAATAGTTATAGATGGAGATCGCGTCCACTACGAAACCATTGGAGGACAAAAACCCCTGGGGGTTTGCGGCTCGGCGATCATCGACGGAATTGCCGAACTTCTCTCCGCCGGCATAATAGACCAAAGCGGAAAATTCACGCTTCTGGATCATCCCGGGGTACGGCTGGTCGATGACGTCCCCGAATTTATCGTAGCCAAGGCCGAAGAAACAATCACCGGGGAGCCGATCGTTATCACAGAAGACGACATCAGCAATCTCATCAAGAGCAAAGGGGCGGTGCTTGCTGCGGTGAGGGTGCTGCTCAAGACCCTGGAGATGGACTTCACCGATCTCGAGAAACTCTATGTCGCAGGTGGTTTTGGCGCTCACCTCGATATTGAGAAGGCAATCTTCATCGGTCTTTTGCCCGATATTCCGAAGGAGCGAATCCGTTTTATAGGAAACAGTTCGCTTGCAGGCGCCAGGCTTGCTTTGCTATCCACCCACGCATTTCACAGGGCCGAAGAGATCGCAAACCGCATGACTTACATAGAATTGAGCGTACATCCAGAATTCATGAACGAGTTCATCGCTTCGCTCTTTCTGCCTCATACGGACGTGGAACTGTTCCCCACCGTCACAAAGGCCTTGAAGAGAAAGAAAAACGAATCGAAGTAAACGCACGCCGGATGGGGCGCCCTATGACCGCGCTGTTGATTCTCGTGGGCCTTTTGTTGCTTGTTTCGATCTGGGCTGCGCTCGTCACCTATGCTTTCTTCTGGTACGAAAACTCATTGAGTGCCCGGCTTGCACCCGATCGGGGCCGGAGACTGAAGTTAAAGCTCATTTCAGGTTTGCTTTCCTCCATTTTGAGTGTGGCTATAATAATAGTCACCTCCCCTTTCGGCATATTTCGGCGCTTTTGGGAACCCAAGGAAATCCTGGAAACTAAACCGCTGCTCATCCTCGTTCACGGACTCTATCATAACCCCAGCGCATGGCTAATTTTCAGGAACCGCCTGCACAAAGCGGGGTTCAAAAATATTTTCATCATGCATTACCGGAGCTTCTTTACATCTTTTGAAGATACCATCAAAAAATTTGAAAAATTTGTCGCCGAAGCGAGGCAAGAGGTCCCGGATCAGCCGGTATTCCTTATAGGCCACAGTCTAGGGGGGCTTTTGTCCAGGGTGTATGCGGAAAGGGCGCAGGGCTGCGCAATCCCCGCTGCTGTTATAACATTGGGAAGTCCGCACCAGGGCTCCAAACTCGCAGCTTTTGGTTTGGGAAAACTCGCATCGAGCCTTCTCTACCGTGGACCACTTTTTGCCGAAATTGAATCAGGGCACGCCACTCTGCCGTGTACAGGGATCGCTTTTTATTCACCGGTCGATAATATGGTGCTTCCCTCTGAAGCTCTGAGAGTTCCCTACCAGGGGTGGGATTACCGGGAAACAGTTCCGGTCAGCCACACCTCGATGCTCTACTCAAAATCCATCGCCCAAAAGGTGATTGAAATTCTAAACGGCAACGAGATAGCCTGAGGAGGCAAAATCGTTCACCACAGGGGCACATAAGGGCACAGAGGAAAGCAAAAGTGAGAAGAGCTTTTCAGAAGCCTGTGGTGAACAGGTTAGACAAACCTCACCGCCCCCACCTTCCAAAAAATGTTTTTTCCTCGTTCTCTTTTACTTTTTAATTGTTAAATTGCTCTCACCGAATGGGGCTAATTTGCCGAAGTAATACTTGTGAGGTTTCACAAAGTTGACTTATAAGAGGCCCATATGCTAATAAATACACCAAATTCTTCTTACCGGAAGGAAGTTGCTTTGGAACAGCCTGCCGTAAATTCTTCTGCCCTTGTTCAGGAGTTTGTTGTCGCCAACAGACTCGGAATCCACGCTCGCGTTGCGGCCCAAATTGCACGAGTTGCCTGCCGGTTTGAATCGGAAGTGCTGATGACCAAATGCGGTATCACCGTAAACGGCAAAAGCATCCTGGATTTGATGACCCTCATCTGCCCTTATGGAAGCAAAGTCCATGTTTCCGCAAAAGGTTCGGACGCGGCAGAAGCCCTGAACGAACTTGCCGCCCTTTTTCAGACCAAATTTGGCGAACCCTGAAGATTTCTTCCCTACGCCGGCAAAATGGATTAAAAAGAGAAGTTGCTACTTATCTCTTTTTTAGAAAGACCTGCCAATCAATGAATAACCATCCCTCATTGACTATAAAGGGGACCGGGGCGTCGCCGGGAATCGCCATCGGGAAGGCGTACCTTTTGGAACGGGGTCAAATTCCAGTCCCGCATTACAGGCTTTTCGGCGATGAGGCCATTGCCGATGAATGCCGGCGGTTCGAAGAGGCGGTCACCAAAGCAGAATCAGATCTGGAGGCGATCAAAGAGAGTATCAGCTCCGAGTTTAGAGAACACGCGCGTCTGCTCGAAGTCCAGCAGATGATCCTCAGGGACCCGTCTATATACGACGAATCCCTGCGCTATATAGAAAAGGATCGTTCGAACGCGCAGCTTGCGGTTATAAAATCGCTCAGAAAAGCACGGGAGCTTTTCAACGGACTCAACGATGAATATGCAAAAAGCAGAATAGAGGATGTGAATGCGGCTGGAGACCGTGTGATCCGGATTCTTGCCGGGCAGAACCATACCAACCTGGAAGATATTCGCGAACGGGCCATACTGATTGCTCACGACCTTACACCTGCCGACGCCATCCAGTTCCAGGTGGGGCGCATACTGGGGGTGGTTACTGAAATTGGCGGAATTACTTCC
>CAVRZU010000137.1:0-12948 GCA_963725365.1 uncultured delta proteobacterium
ATGGCAGGAAAACCCGGCCATCTTTTTTGGATTGTATAGTCAAGGCAATCACCGTAGAAGCGACAGAACACATTGCGCTCTACCTTTTCGCAACTTTCCACCGCCATGTGGCGCTCTGGTTTTCCCATTCTCACGACCGTCTCCTCTAGTTGTTTTGGACCATGTTTGTTGCCTAGAAAGTAACAGTCCATTCACTAAATTTAAATCAGGTCAAAAGGGTAATTCCATACTCTATTACTGTATTTCACCTGCCGGAATTATGCGGGCAAGTAGAGCGCCATTATTTGTTGGATTATTCATATCAGCTTGAATCAATTAAATTTCCTTGTTCATTACGAGTTGCTTTACCATACAGCTACGGGAGTATGAGGCTTTGCCAAAGTTTTACTCACTTGTTCTGGGCCTCCGGCTGATCGGAGTGATTGAGAATATTGACCAGGATCTCGACCTTTTCGTCAGGACTAAGATCAGTTTCGATTTTCAGGTTAACCTGCTTGCGTGATCCGACTGGAACACTCTCCAGCTTTGGCTCGATGTCGAGGATGAAGCCTTTTTGATTTTCAGGAGCGTCATTGGAGACAGACACCGACATCAGGTTCTCATCGTAGGTCAGATGGGTGATCTCGAAGGGTTTGTTACGGTTGCTGATGACGGTCACTCTGCCTCCACGCTCCGGTTGAGTGGCGCTCAGTTTTCCGATCAGGACGTTTTGTGGCCTTGCCAGGATTTCGCCCTCCACAAACCCGGTCACGCGGATCATGATATCCGGTTTTTGAGCCAGATCGGTATTGAGCTTGATGAACCCGCCGTAGTTTCCGCTGTGGACCTTATTGGAGACCTTTAGCCTGTATTGTTTTCCGTCTGCCACCGTTTCGAGAGTGTACTTTATGTTTTCGTCGAGGTTGCTCTGAGTGCCGGTAATATGAAAAGGCAGTTTTGATCCAACCAGGTCCAAAACAGACTCGGAGAGTTGATCGGCCATTCCTCTGAACAAGACGTTGGCTGAAGGCTTTACATCGACAAAGGCCAAGACGGCTCCCTCCATTTTTAAGATCTGCTCGGGGTTATGCGGATCGTTACTCTGGATGGTTGCCTTTTTGACCACCTTACCCTGATAACTTCTCAGGTTTACCTTCATTTTTACCTTTCCCTCGCCACCGGGAGGGATCGCCGGATCGAACCGGACGACAGTGCAGCCTCATTCAACCCGCACTCGCTCTATTTTGAGGATCTCTTTTCCGGTGTTGCCGACGGTGAACTCGTGTTCGATTTCGGAGCCTTCCATGATCTCGCCAAAATTGTAATCGGGCTCCTTTACCTGAATCGACGGCTGTTTTGCCTCAGGACCCTGCTGCTTTGGCGATTGAGACATGGATGCTGCAAAAGCAGGCGGGAGGTAAAACGAGAGGCAAAGAAAAGCAAAAGCTAAAACAGTTTTACTCTGAACGTGAACATTCATTAAATTCCCCTTCCTATACAGATAACGGTGTTAGAAGGCAGATATGAATTTACGAACCATTATCCGGTTCCTCGAATTCTGCCTCACCTGTTCATGAGATCATGGGCCGAAACCACCTCGATTCCTTCTTTTCTGAAACGATCAGAGGCTTCCTGAAGGGATCTTAAGGTTGACTGGCGTGGATGCCCAATGGCAACGGCCATACCCTTGGCTTTAGCAACTTTCATAAGTTTTGAAATCTGCGACCCAATAGCGTACCCGGAGGGATCGTTGTCGAGAAAGATGTCTCGTTTGAGGGCAGGGACATTCAGTTCCCGTGCCGTCTCCCATCCTTTGCTCTGGTTGGTGGTCATACTGTCGATAAAAAAAAGACCGTGGCCTTTCAGTTCTGTCAGTATAGTCTTCATCATTTGCGCATTCCCGGTCATCCGGGATCCCATGTGGTTGTTAACCCCGTCGAAGTAAGGGGAAGTTTCGAGTGCCCCTCTGATGTTTTGCCGGATTTCATCACCCGACATTGAAAGCAGAAGCGCTTTGGGGCCAGGGTCTTTTTTGCTGTCCAAAGGCTCCATCGGAAGGTGAAGAATTACTTCCCTCCCGGCATGATGGGCCAACTCCGCGATTTCCCGGCTGTGTGCCAGGTGTGGCAGAATTGACAACGTTACAGGGAAGGGAAGCGAGGCAAATTGCCTGGCAATCCTGACATCCGGCCCGAAATCGTCAATGACGATTGCAATTTTGGACGGCCCCGGGGAGACATCATGGGGTGGTGTTCCCCGCAGTGCGCGCGCAGGCAATTGCTCCGACTTGGCTGAAAGCGGTTGTAAATCCTTGCGTGGAGGCAACTGAGCAGAATTATCGTTCCGAGAGTGGGGCCTTTCGGTCTTTTCTTCAGAATGCTCAATAACGGGGACTGGATCGCGTTTGGAAGCCTCAGGATTTTGTCGATCCCAACCGGGTGTAGTTTGGATCTCGGAGCTTTCGCCGTCGGGCCGGCGGCAGGCTCAGGCAGCCGCCGGCCCTCTCTGGCGAAATAAACAAGAGATATTAAAAATACGACCGCAAGTACCCATGCAACCAAAAGAGGAATAGGGGGTCTTTTTTCAGGGGCGGGGCCAACGTTCTTTGAACGGCCTTCCTTGCCTCCGCCCCCTGCCTTCCCGGTTTTAGTCCGTCTTTTCGGCGGCAAATTCGTCTCTCCGTCTGCCTGCCTTGAGTCATTCAGACCAAAGCCGTCAGGCGCTATCCCTCTTTACTTGTTTTGGGACTGAGCCGTCTGAATCATGATTTTGTAGCCCTTGAGCAGATCCAGTGCCCTTCGAACCTGGTTGTCTCCATCCACCAATTTTTTCCCATCGCTCTGAGATGTTCCTTCCCCCTTGCTCTGAGAATCCGGTTTCTGGTTGTCAAAATGCCTTGGAAGATCTTTTTCCCGAATACGTATGGACTCTTCACTCTGATTGTCTTCGAGCTTCTGATTCTCCCTTTTGACCTCGATGTCGGGCGTGATGCCTTTGGCCTGAATGGACCTGCCCGATGGAGTATAGTAAAGCGATGTGGTAAGCCTGAGCGCTGAGCCGTCGTTGAGTGGAATCACTGTCTGAACGGAGCCTTTGCCGAAGGTCTGCTCCCCCATGACGATGGCTCGTTTGTGGTCCTGAAGCGCTCCGGCAACGATCTCTGAGGCGCTTGCAGACCCGGAATTGACCAGCACGACCATCGGGTAGTTGTGCGGCTTTGCTTTCTTGTGGGCCTCGAAACGCATCTTCTGGTTTTCAAGCCGTCCACCTGTGTATACGATCAGCCCTCCGTCCAGAAATTCATCGCTTACTTCCACGGCCTGGTCGAGCAGACCGCCGGGATCGTTTCTCAAATCGAGTATTAGTCCCTGTAATCCGGAATTTTCAGTCTCGAGTTGGTTAAGCGCCTTGCGCAGATCGCCCGCTGTTCCACTTTGGAAACTCGAAATCCTTACGTAGCCGAATCCTGGTTCCAGACCAAACGATTTTACACTCTGAATGGAGATGATGTCCCTGAGCATCTCGAATTCGAGCGGCTTCTGCACACCCTTTCTCAAAATCGTCAGCTTGACCTTGCTGCCCTTGGGGCCCCTCATCTTCTGCACCGCGTCCATCAGGGATATGTCCTGTGTGGGCTGCTCATCGATTTTTATGATCTGATCGTTTGCCTGGATGCCGGCTTTGTCCGCCGGAGTGCCTTCCAGCGGCGAAATAACAGTCAGGATGTTGTCTCGAATAGTGATCTCTATTCCGAGGCCGCCGAACTTTCCCTTCGTTTCGATCTGAAGTTCCTTGTAATCATCGGGCTTGAGAAATGAAGAATGCGGGTCGAGCTCACGAAGCATCCCGTTTATCGCTCCATACATGAGCTTTTTCTGATCGGTTTTTTCGACGTAGTTGTCCTGCACGATCGAGATGACATCGCTGAAGAGCTTCAAATACTGATAGGCGTCCTGGTTTTCCGTGCTGGCAGTTTTAGCCTTCAACGTTGACCAGCCTCCAAAGGCTAACGTCAGCGAAATGGCTGCAATGAGAAGTATAGTTTTGCGGTTCTTCAACATAGGGTTTCCTTACTGTATCAAAATTTTAAACCCGGCTGACAAAAAGCCCATGGTTTTTGAGTATTCTGACCCGGTGCTCCCCCGGAGACCTGAGAAACGATTATAACCTAAGGAATTTAACAGCGCTACGTTCAAAGGGCAACTCAATTTTTTTTTATTCAAAATGATGACGCAAATGTTAGTATCGAAAGCGGCGAAACGATTTTCGACATCATGAGGATATTATCGTAACGAAAGGCAGGCGTTATGGATGAACACACTGAAGTCTATGAGAAACTTGCAGACCATCTTGACCGGCTTCCCGAAGGATTTCCGAGGACTGAGACAGGGACTGAGATCAGGATTCTCCGCCGGCTGTTTGACCCTGAGGAAGCCGCGCTGGCTCAATTGCTCTCCTTGGCCCTTGAACCGGCGGCCGCCATCGCTGCGCGAAACGGTCTCGACCAGGAAGAAACCGGGCGAAAGCTTGAGGATATGTCCCGCAAGGGGCTGATCTTCCGCATGCGCAGGGGGCAGGAAGCCCGATACATGGCCGCACCGTTCGTGGTGGGCATCTGGGAGTTCCACGTAAATGACCTCGATCCTGGACTGATCAAGGACGTAGGCGAGTATGCTCCTCATCTATTCAACCAGAGCACACAGCTAAAAAACCCGCAGCTTCGAACTATTCCCGTTTCCCGTGCGCTGCCGGCCGAACAGGCAATAATGCCTTATGAGGAGGCTCGCGGGATAGTCTCCGTCCAGGATAAGATCGTAGTCGCTCCCTGCATTTGCAGAAAAGAACACAAGATGATGGGGGCGGGCTGCGACAAGCCGGTGGAAACCTGCCTGATTTTTGGCCCTGGAGCGCGATATTACGAGGAAAACGGGCTGGGCCGCCCCATCGGTCAACCGGAGGCGCTGCAGATACTTGAACAGGCCGAAAAGGCCGGGTTGGTTCTTCAACCTTCCAATACCCGGAAAGTCAATAATATCTGTACCTGTTGCGGATGTTGCTGTCAAATTCTGATCAATCTGAAGAAGCTGCCGGAACCGGCCAATCATGCCGCTTCAAATTATTTTGCCACAATCGACCCCGAACTGTGTGCCGGATGCGGGACCTGCATGGACCGCTGTCAAATGGATGCAATCGAAATGGATGGAGAGTCCGCCTCTGTACTTCCAAAGCGCTGTATCGGGTGTGGCCTTTGTGTGACAACCTGTGCGCAGGAAGCGATAAGGCTTCATGGAAAACCTGATGCGGAAAAGTCCACGCCGCCCCGAGACAGAATGGAAAGATTCAGGCTCCTCACCGAGGAGCGAATGATCAAAGCTGAATAACGCCCGTACCCGCACTTGCACATTAAAAATGAAATTAACGTGGCGCCGCCTTCCACGGCGGCGTTCTGCTCCCCACCCTGCCTCATATGACTGGAATCGATCCGGCGAGGGAAATCTTTGCAATAAGTCCGGGTACCCCCATGATTCCTTGCACTGGATTTGGGGAACCGCTAAATGGGAATAGAACATTGCTCCCGGGGATGAAAGGTTTTCTGAAAAAACCTGTAACCTTGCATGATCTGGCCGATGCCGTGTGCAAAATACTTGGGCATGCTGCACAATGACCAACTGAATCCTCGCAGAATTTTCGGCACGATGTGGTCTTTGCCCCTGAGTCGTTCGTCTTAATATTTAGATGGCGATAATAAGATTGCAGTGGCGGAAGAGTATCCGGATTTTGGTCCAAAGAACAAGGGAGGTAATCGTGATGAGATTAAATCGTAGCCTGAAGGTTGTTCTGGTCGCGATGGTGATCATGGGGACTATTTTCATGGCGGCGGCGCCCGGCTATGCCTGGCGAGGTGGATACGGCTACCGGGGGGGCTGGGGCTGGGGCTTTGGTTTCTACCCCTATTGGGGAGGGTATTACAATCCCTATTACGGGCCGGGAGGGTATTACAGTCCCTATTATGGGGGGTATTACCCGTACCGCTCTTATTCCCCTTACTATTATTATTCCCCTTATTGGGGCCATTATTATTGGTAGCGCCGAAGGTGACAATACACCGCAGAGACGCAGAGGACGCGGAGAAAGACAGGATGGCCCCGGCTTCTCTGCGGTGAACTAATAGTGCCGAACAGGCTTCGTTACGTGCTCAGGAGCGAAGCAAGCGGGTCCAGTCAACAAGCCTTGTCAAAAGCAGGCGTATAAGATCTTTTGCATTTTCATCCATGAAATTCCCCTGTTCGTCAAATTTCGATACGGCATTTGCTATCATTACCTCCGGCTGATTCAAGGGGTGCATGTTCAGGAAAACGAATGATTGCCGGAGGTGGTATTGCGCCCGGGCAGTGCCCAGCATACCAACGGAAGCTCCGATGACCGCAACGGGCTTGCCGTCCCAGGCACTGTCTCCGTAAGGTCTGGAGGCCCAGTCGATGGCATTTTTCAGAACACCCGGCACAGAGTAGTTGTATTCCGGCGTCACAAACAGTATCGCATCCGCAGCGCGAACTCTTGCCTTTAATTCCACGACCTTGGGTGGGGGGGTACGCTCGTGGTCTTCGCTAAACCCGGGGATATCGTCGATTTCGAAGATTTCCAGGGAAGCCTCTCCTGGCGTAAGAGTTTGGGCGTTGCGCAAAAGAGCGCGGTTGTAAGATGCGCGCCTGAGGCTTCCAGCAATTCCGAGGATGGTTATGTGTTCGTCGTTATCTTTTTTGGTCATCATGGCTCCAGCGCGGGTGCGTTCATTTTTGAAGGGTTCAGATCGAAAAATCACTCCGTGAAATCTTATTGTTAACGATTGCTTCTACGGGTTGCAACTGACACAGCACAATTTGCTGCAAAGGAGCAGGGAAGGGAGGAAAGATAAATATTTAAGGTTTTCAGGCAGATTCCGATTCTTTTATATCAACCGGCCCTTGTGGCAATCCTGTATTAGGGCAAGAATTCTCTGAGGAAAGGGAAAATGACTAATTCCAGTGTGCTTCTAGTCGAAGACAATCGCGTGAACCAGGAAGTCGGGCGCACTATGATGGAGACTTTCGGTTGCCGCGTAGATGTTGCTTCCGATGGTCATGAAGTGCTGGATCGTACGGAATCCGACAAGTATGACATTATTTTCATGGACTGCGAAATGCCCGTGATGGATGGCCTCCAGGCGACCCGATGTATAAGGCAGCGTGAAAAGCAGCAAGGCAGGCCAAGGGCCACAATCGTGGCGCTGACGGCCAATGTAAGCGATGAGGATCGGAACCGATGTCTGGAAGCAGGTATGGATGACTACCTTGGCAAACCTTTCCGGATGCAGGATCTTTTCCAGATGATTGAGAAGTGGCGTGTCGGGGTTTCCGACCGCAATTCAGGGGCAAATCCTGAAGTGTTCCAGTCCAATTCCGGGTTGTCGGAATACGTCGCCGAAGATTACCTGGATCGCAGTTCCCTCAATAACATCAAATTGCTGGGACCAAACGGTCCCAGAATGCTGGCAGCAGTTATAGGTATTTATTTGAACGATTCCCCCATTTTGCTCGACAGATTGAGTCAAGCTTTCGAGGCGGCTGATTTGGCCGGTTTGGCCAAAGTGGCGCATGCGTTCAAGTCAACCAGTGCAAGTCTCGGAGCGAGCGTTCTTGCCGAGATGTGCAAGCAGGTTGAAAGTATAGCCCGTGGAAATACCATGGATGGTATAGATGCGCTGATCCCCAGGATTCAGTCGGAGTATGGCAAGGCAAAAGAGGCGCTGACCCGCGAGATCGAAAAGGGGTGTTAATGGATGATTTGTTTAGCCGGGACGGTGCGCCGGTAGCTCTGGTCGTAGATGATGATCGGGGCGCGCGGCTGATTGCGTCCTCCTTGCTGCACGACTCGGGTTTCATCGTGGAGCAGGCTGCGGATGGGATAGAGGCCTTGTCGGCCTTCGAACGCTTCAATCCGAGCATGGTGCTCCTTGACGTGGTAATGCCCGGGATAGATGGCTTTGACGTTTGCAATCAGATAAGAAACGGATCAGAGCTGGGCAGGCACGTTCCAATATTGATGATGACCGGGTTGGACGATATAGATTCAATCAACCGTGCCTACGACGCGGGCGCCACCGATTTTATAACCAAGCCGATTAACTGGACCATCTTCCATCATCGCCTTCGCTACATGTGGCGGTCAACCCTTGTCAGTGATGATCTCAGAAAAAGCGAGATGAAGAATCGGGCGCTCATCGACGCACTCCCCGACCTGTTGCTTCGGATCTCCAGCGACGGCCGGATCCTGGAGTTGCGTGAACCCAACGGTTTCGATCAGGGTTTTTGCTGCGCCGGACAGTTGTCCAAGAATATCAGTGAGGTATTTAGCGAAGAGGTTTCACTGCCGATTGTGCAAAACATGCATCGGGCCCTCACTGTCGGTGGGATGCAGTTTTTCGAGCATAATGTCCAGGTGGATGAAGAGACCCGATATTATGAATGGCGGATCGTGGGCAGCGGCAAAAATGAGGTCGTGGCGATAGTACGCGACATTACCGAGCGCAAAAAGACCGAGGAACGCGTCTTTCGGCTGGCTTATCACGATATATTGACTGGGCTGCTCAACCGGAATTCTTTCAAGGAGCACCTGGCCCGGGCGCTTGCTCATGCGCAGCGTCACGGCGGCTACGTTGCTACTCTTTTCCTTGATCTGGACAGATTTAAGCGGATAAATGACACCTTCGGCTATAGAGTCGGGGACCTGCTGCTCCAGAGCATCGCCGAGCGGATACAGGAAGGGGTCCGCAAAAGCGATAGATCGGCCCGTCATGTAGATGCGCAAATTTCACGCAGGATTTCGCGCCTTGGCGGAGACGAATTTACCATACTGCTGCCGGATGTAAAGCATGTGCAGGATTCGGCCAGGGTGGCAAAACGAATCCTCGACTCCGTATCAAGACCTTTGGTCGTAGCCGGCCACGAGATATTTATTACCGCAAGCATGGGGATTACGATCTATCCAATGGACGGGGAAGACTCCGATACACTGCTCAAAAATGCCGATGCCGCGATGTATAATGCCAAAGAGCAGGGGAGAAACAATTACCAGTTTTACTCCGAGGCGATGAACGCTTCTTCGTTTAAGAGACTCTCGCTCGAAAACGCGCTCAGGAAGGCAGTGGACCGTCAGGAGTTTCTTGTTCACTATCAGCCGCAGTTGGATATGGCTTCGGGAAGGGTCGTTGGGATGGAAGCACTGCTTCGATGGAAACATCCCGAACTCGGACTTGTGCCTCCGGGTGATTTCATCCCGCTGGCCGAAGAAACAGGGCTGATCGTGCCGATAGGTCAATGGGTGTTAAACGCCGCGTGCATTTATAATAAGAACCTGCAAAGGATGGGACTGTATCCGAGGCGGGTTGCGGTTAATATATCCAGCCTTCAATTCAGGCCTGGAAGCCTGGTTGAATCAATAAGGCGGGTTCTGAAGGAATCGGGACTTGATGCCCGCTGGCTTGAGATTGAGCTTACAGAGAGCGCCATTATGAAGAACATGGAGGAATCCTCCGGCATCCTGCGCGAGCTCAAACAGATGGGGCTGCGGGTGGCAATCGATGATTTCGGGACCGGTTATTCCTCCCTTGCCTATCTAAAAAGATTCCCACTCGATATCATCAAGATAGATCGATCCTTCATTCGCGACATTCCGGGCGACCATGACAACGAGGCGATTACTGCGGCAATAATTGCAATGGCGCACAGCCTCAATTTGGAGGTTATTGCGGAAGGGGTCGAGACGGAAGCACAGCTTGAATTTCTGCTCGCTCACGGGTGTTACGAGGTTCAAGGCTATTTAGTCAGCCGGCCCGTGCCCGGCGAAGAGATGACGCAATTTATCGGGAAGGAGCCCGAGTTGATGGCCTGGGCGGTCCGGTTCGGCAAGGGGATTGAGGGAGTGAGCGATTTAGGGATTGGAAAGACTGGTGAAATGGGAGTTGGTTTTTAATTCTTCAATCCTTAAATTCCTCAATTCCTCAATCCTGGTATTTGCTACTGCGCTTTGAAATGACCTTTGGCAACGACGACTATTCCTCTGGGGGTCACCGTAAATCTTTCACGGTCGGATTGCGGATTTATTCCAATTTCCGTGTAAGGCGGGATGACATTATCCTTGTCTATGATCGCCTTTTTGATTTTGCAGTGCCTGCCCACTTCGACATGGTCCATGATCACGGATTCATCTACCGTGGCCCAGCTTCGGACGGTGACGTCGCAGGATAGCACCGAACTCCTCACAACACCTCCGCTTATTATGCACCCCGGTGAAACAAGTGAATCTATCGCAGTCCCCGTTCTCGGCTCCGTGTTATCGGGCATGTTGAAGATGAACTTGGCTGGAGGGTATTGGTGCGGGCTGGTCCTGACGGGCCAGAGATAACCATAGAGGTTGAAGAAGGGATCCACGCCGGTCAAATCCATGTTGGCGTTCCAGTACGCATCGAGCGTACCGACATCTCTCCAGTACTGCGAATCGCGAGTCGCTTCGACCAGGTGGGTCCTCCTGGCTCCATCGGGGTCAACCTTACGGATATAATCGCGAATCCGGTTCATTCGTCTGTAAGGGTAAGCGAAAATTTTCAGGCTGTCGATGGCCCTGGGGATTATGTCTCGCCCGAAATCCGCGTGGTCTGTCTTATCAAGCATCTCAAGCAGAAGCTCTGTCCTGAACAGGTAAATGCCCATCGATGCAAGACAGCGCTCGGGGTCGTCAGGTATGGGCTTTGGTTCTTTTGGCTTTTCCTGCCATGCGCGGATCCTGAAATCGTTATCCACTTCGGCAATGCCGAACTCGGAGCCTTGTGCGCGGTCCACTTCCAGGAGCGCGACTGTTACGTCTGCATCGACTTTTTCGTGATAATCCCGAAAGGCCGCGTAGTCCATTTTATATACGTGGTCACCGGACAGGATCATAACGTACCGGGGCATCTCACGCTTGATCAGATAGAGGTTCTGGCGCACGGAGTCGGCTGTTCCGCCGTACCATTTTTCTCCCGTTCTCTGTTGAGGCGCTACTACGCGCAAATAGTGGCCCAGATCGTTGGAGAATATGTTCCAGCCCTCATCGAGGTGGTCCACCAGGGATTGAGATTTGTACTGTGGAAAGATCAAGATCTTGTAGAGCTGGGAGTTGATGCAGTTGCTCAACGGTATGTCGATCAGCCGGTAGATTCCACCGAAAGGAACAGCAGGTTTCGATCTGTCTTCGGTAAGGGGCATTAGGCGAGTGCCCCTGCCTCCGGCCATAATGATGGTCAGCACGTCTTTCATTGATTTCCGCCTAAATTCCGGTTGTCTATCGGCTATTTAAGAAGACCCATCAGGTCTGAGGGGAGCCGATTGCCTTGATATTTGACCGCCCCGGTTTTGTCCAATAAAACGAAATGAGGTATACCCTCAACCTTATAGGAATTTGTGACTTTGGAACCAGGGTCATATAGAACGGGATAAGGCGATGGGTCGGTTTGCTCAAAACGTTTTAGCTTTTCGAGCGAATCTCCGCTGCCTACGTTGATCGCAAGGATTTCAAGGTCAGCGGGGGGGATATCCTTTCGCAGCTTGTTCACCTCCGGGCGCGCAGCCATGCAGAAATGGCACCATGTCGCCCAGAACTCAAGAAGAACCGGCTTTTGTCCTTTAAACTGGCTCAGAGTCACATGTGTTCCATTCAGGTCCTGCAGATCGAAATCAGGAGCAGCCGAAGCCGTTGCTCCTTTACTATCGCCAGCCACGGCGGCCGGCGCAAGGATTGGGACCGTTATGAACAAAAAAGAGAAGAATAAAAGTGCAACGATGTTTTTGCAATTTTTTACGAAAGTCATATTAGAAACTCTCCAGTCTTTATAAGGAAATATTCAGCAGCCAGGATCATGAGGATGCCGAAGACCCTCTGAACCCGAAGCATCCATATGCCGGATCGCGGCAGCGAGGTCAGCAATCCCGTAAATGTGCCGACTACGATTACAAGCGCTCCCAGTCCGACCGAAAAGGAGAAAAGCATGCCCATCCCGAGAACGATCTGGTGCTTGGCCGCGACCAGAGCCAGAAGAACGCCAAGGATGGGGGTGGTGCAGGTACTCACCACCAATGCCGATGCACCGCCCAGAATCATGCTGGTAAGAACATCGTGACCACTGAATCCAGTTATCTTTAAGTTATTAAGAAAACCCGGAGGCGCAAGGGGCACTGCCTCGAGCATTACGAGCCCGAAAAAAAGACATATATTGCCAACGATCAGATAAGTCCATGGGCTGGCGGTAATAGAGCCGAAAAACTGCCCGGTGAGTGCGGCAAAGATGGCTAAAGCCGAGTAAACTAACGACATGCCCAGTACATAAAAGATCGAAAGCAAAAAACCCCTTCTCTTGCTTCCGTTAGCCTTGCCGCCGATAAAAGCAACGGTTATCGGCATCATGGGATAGGTGCATGGGGTAAAACTTGCCAGAACGCCTCCGGCAAAAGAAAGAAGTATCGCAAGCCATGGCGATTGCTGAGCGATTCCCTCGAAATGGCCGATCCAATCCATAAGAGTCCGCCTTGTTTCCTCTTCCAAAAGATTACATTATTGTTTCGACTGGATCGGCAATTAATGCGAAAAACCTTTTGCCGTCCCGATTGTTTCTTTGTTGATCGAGCGTGAAAATCCACATGAGGGAAGGATTTGCTCAAGCACCCTGATGCTCTTGATTTCCTTCCTTGCATGATGGCAGAACCAGTCAAGAAGGCCCGTCAAAAGGGGCGCCCTCATTTCCCTGCGCATCCTGAGCCGCCAGATCTTGTCAAGCGGAATTTCCCTCATAAAATTTATTAATGCCAGCGTACCTGTATCCACCGAGATATAGCTGGAATCCGGACAAAAATGATTCCCGCACAGCAGTTTCCCGTCTGCCGGCTGCCAAAACCAGTT
>CAVRZU010000138.1:0-20281 GCA_963725365.1 uncultured delta proteobacterium
AGGACTATAGTTGCGCGTCGGAAGTCTACACGCTCATGAACTTCGCCATAGGCGTCGACAAGTTTCTGGATCAGGGTGATCTGGCTTTCCAGCGACCGATCCATCGCTTCAGCTGCCGGAGACAGGCTGTCCAGAGACAACGCGGCTGTATTAATCAAGGACATCTGCGTCGGCAAGGGAAGGAGATTTTATCACAAAAGATCGGACGCCGAACTATAAGCGTCTAACATGGGCTCGAACGTTTAACGCGGAACCCGAGCATAGTGAGGGGTCGCCCCCCGATTAAATCGTCGGTTTGCGGCCGGGTTGTCAATCGGTGAAACAGTATGAGAAAGGGATTGCAGTGAACTCCGAATGCGGTTTGGGAGCCACACCCCTGGGAGACGACAGATATGGATTTCTCGTCTGGGCCCCCTTGATTAACCGGGTGGAGGTCCATTTTCTTTCTCCGGAAGAACGAATTGTGCCCCTGGAAAAAGTCTCGCGGGGCTACCACTATGGTGTGGCGCAGGGGGTTAAGCCGGGAACCCGATATTTTTATCGTCTCGATGGGAACAACAGAACGTCCCGATCCCGCCTCCAAGTTCCAGCCTGAAGGCGTTCATGGGCCATCCCAGGTCATTGCCCCCCGTTTTGTCTGGGAAGAGCTTCACTGGTCGGGAATACCTCTCTCCCATTATGTGCTCTACGAACTCCATGTGGGGACTTTTACTGACTCAAGGCGACTTTGACGCCATCGTCCCGCACCTCGATGAGCTCAAGGACCTGGGTATAACATCAATTGAGATCATGCCTGTCGCTCAATTCCCGGGGGATCGCAACTGGGGCTATGACGGCGTCATACCCTTTCGCGGTGCAAAATTCTTATGGCGGTCCGGAAGGCCTCAAAAGACTTGTCAATGCGTGCCATCAGCGCGGTCTGGCTGTGACTCTGGATGTCGTCTACAACCATCTCGGGCCGGAAGGGAATTACTTGCAGGATTTTGGCCCCTACTTTACCGGCCGATACCGCACTCCCTGGGGTTCAGCCATCAATTTTGATGGGCCTGACAGCGACGAAGTCAGGCGGTTCTTTATTGAAAATGCGCTCTATTGGGTGACGGAATTTCGCGTAGATGCTTTGCGCCTTCATGCGGTTCACGGGATTTTCGACTTTTCCGCACTCCATTTTCTGCAGGAATTGGCTTGTGCGGTGCATGCGCAGGCCGAGCGGCTTAATCGCCGGATCTATGTCATTGCCGAAAGTGATTTGAACGACGCACGGCTGGTTCGCTCTCAAGAACTGGGTGGTTATGGGCTGGATGCCCAATGGAACGACGATTTCCATCATGCGCTCCACACGCTTCTTACCAGGGAACGAACCGGGTACTATGGAGATTTCGGACGTATTCAGGATCTTGCCAAGGCCTTTGCCGAGGGCTTTGTCTATTCGGGGGCGTATTCACCGGCGAGGCGCCGCCGGCACGGAAACACCTCCAAAACTATATCGCGCGAGCAAGTTCGTGGTCTTTGCCCAGAACCACGATCAGGTGGGAAACCGTCTAAAAGGCGATCGGCTCAGTACATTGGTCTCTTTTGAAGGTCTGAAGCTGGCGGCTGCCGTGGTGCTCCTTTCACCCTTCATACCCCTGCTCTTCATGGGCGAAGAGTACGGGGAAACAGCCCCGTTTCCCTATTTCGTCAGCCATTCGGACCCGGATCTGATAGAGGCGGTGCGCCGCGGGCGCCGGAAGAGTTTCGCATATTTGCAGGGGGCCGATGAGCCGCCGGACCCCCAGGAAGAATCGACCCGGCAGAGCGCAAAGTTGGATCACAGCCTGCGGCATCAGGGAAAGCATCGCATCCTCTATGAATTGTATAAGGAATTGATAAAGCTGCGAAATGAAATTCGGGCGTGCGCGGGATTAAGCAAGGACCGCATGGAAGTTGTTTGCCTGGAGAGGGAGAGCACCCTGGTCGTCCGGCGCTGGGGCCGCAGGGAGCAGGTTGCCGCCATCTTTCATTTTGGTGACGCTGCTGAGTCTGTCAACGTCCCGTTGCCTTACGGACGCTGGCTGAAGCGCCTGGCGTCGGGAGATGAACGATGGAACGGTCCAGGCCCTGACCTGCCCACAGTGCTGCACTCAGACGGAGAAGTCTCGGTGACTTTGACGAAACATGCCTTTCTCATTGTAAGGCTGCAACCGGAGGACTAACTGATGGACCGATTTGTTTGTATCCATGGGCATTTTTATCAACCTCCCAGAGAAAGCCCCTGGCTGGAGGCCATCGAGATCCAGGATTCGGCGTTCCCCTACCACGACTGGAACGAGCGGATTACCGCCGAATGCTACGCGGCAAACGCCGTGTCGAGAATCTGGGACACGGAAGGGCGAATAGCCCAACTGGTGAATAATTATGCCAGTATAAGCTTCAACTTCGGTCCAACGGTCTTGCTCTGGATGCAGAGGTATGCCGCCGAAGCGTATGAGGCAATTCTGGAGGCCGACCGGCAGAGCCTGGAGAAATTCTCCGGTCATGGAAATGCTTTGGCCCAGGCCTATAATCACATGATCCTGCCTCTGGCCAACAGCCGCGACAAGAACACGCAGATTATCTGGGGAATAAAAGATTTTGAATACCGCTTTGGACGCAAGCCCGAAGGGTTGTGGCTCCCGGAGACGGCGGTAGATCTTGAAAGCCTGGACATCATGGCGCAGCACGGCATCGGCTTTGCCATACTTGCCCCCAGGCAGGCAAGCCGGGTTCGGCCCATTGATGGTAATGAATGGCAGGACGTGAGTGGTGGAAAAATCGACCCCGGCATGGCCTACCAGGTATCGCTGCCGTCAGGCCGCGTCATGAATCTGTTCTTTTACGACGGTCCCATTTCACAGGCCCTGGCATTTGAAGGATTGCTCAACAACGGAGAGGCGTTCGCCAACAGGCTGCTGTCCGCGTTCCCAGACGACTCCTCCTCGCCTGGTCCACATCGCCACGGACGGCGAAAGCTACGGACATCATCATCGCGACGGCGACATGGCCCTCGCTCATGCGCTCCGATACATCGAGTCTAACGGACTGGCACAGGTGACGAATTATGGCCGGTACCTGGAGGATCATCCCCCGACGCACGAAGTGGAGATCTTTGAAAACAGCTCGTGGAGTTGCGTTCACGGCATAGAACGCTGGCGGTCGGATTGCGGGTGTAACAGCGGAGGGCACCAAGGTTGGAACCAATCCTGGCGAGCCCCCCTGCGTGCGGCCCTGGACTGGCTCCGAGATGCCGTGAATCCGGCTTTTGAACAAATGGCCGGACAGTTTCTGACCGATCCCTGGGCGGCTCGAGACGACTACATCGACATCATCGTGGATCGATCACCCGAGCGAATCAGTGGCGTTTATGAACCGCCACGCGACCCGCCCCTTAAACTCCGGGGACGAGATCACGGTCCTGAAGCTTATGGAGCTCCAACGCCACGCCATGCTCATGTACACAAGTTGCGGCTGGTTTTTTGACGAGCTTTCCGGGATCGAGACGGTTCAGGTCATACAATATGCCGGCAGGGTCCTGCAATTGGCCGACGAGCTTTTTAGCGAGGCCTTCGAACCCGGCTTTCTCGAACATCTTGAACGTGCCAAAGAGCAACATACCTGAACACCGTGACGGCCGCACCGTTTATGAGAAATGGGTCAGGCCTGCCATGCTCGATATGAAAGATGTGGGCGCCCACTATGCCTTAAGCTCGCTGTTTCAGGATATCGGCGAACGCAGCTCGATCTATGCGTATTCCGCCACCCGGGAGGACTACCGCAGCTTTCAGGTAGGAGGCTCAAGGCTGGTAATCGGGCGGGCCACGGTCACCTCAGAGGTTACGCGCGTATCCTCCAGCTTGTGCTTCGGCGTTCTGCATCTTGGTGATCATAGTATCGCCTGCGGCACCGGTGAATATCAGGGCGCGCAAAAATATGAAGCGCTGGCCAAAGAGATTTCAGCGGCTTTCGCCGGAGCTGACTTCCCGAAGACCATACTTCTGCTGGGTAAATACTTCGGGACGTCCACGTACTCTCTGACCTCGCTCTTTGCCGATGAGCGGCGAAAAGTCCTGAACATCATCATGGGGCCGACTCTGAGAGAGGCTGAAGCTGCATATAGCTCGATTTATGAGCACCATGCCCCCTTGATTCGCTTTCTGACCGGGTCCGGCACGCCACGGCCTCCAGTCCTGTCGGTCGCCGCGGACTTGTGCTTGAATGCTAAGCTTCGCAGGGTGCTTCAAGGGGAGGGGCTTGACCCCGAAGTCGTAAGACCTCTTCTGGAAGAAGCTCGTCTGGCCGGCGCAACTCTGGATGCTACTGCTCTGGGATTGTTACTGGCAGCCAACATCGAGAGTCTGGCCGAACAACTTCTCGATCAACCTGACGACCTTTCCCGCCTGGAGAGGTTGAATAAGGCTGCACAACTGGTCCGGACCTTGCCGTTCGAGGTTAATCTCTGGAAAACCCAAAACATCTGCTACAAGATCCTTCACGCCCATTGTCCCAACTTCGAGGAGAAGGCCGGCCAGGGCGACCAAAACGCGAAAGAATGGCTACGCCATTACACGGTCTTGGCCGAGAATTTTTTGCTGCGGGTGCCCGTATGCCCCGTAAACAGCAAACCTGAAAATGGATAGAAGACCGGGAAGTCTCTCATGAATATGCCAACCGCGACCTATCGGATTCAATTCAATCCTGACTTCGGCTTTCAGGCCGCGCAGACAGTCATTTCCTATCTGGCGGACCTGGGTATATCCGACCTGTACGCTTCTCCCATATTCAAAGCCGTCAAGGGCAGCCTCCACGGCTATGATGTGGTTGACCCCAATCACCTGAATCCTGAGTTGGGAGGGCCCTCTGACCTGGAGGGGCTGGCCGCGGAGCTAAGAACGTACAATATGGGGTGGATTCAGGATATCGTCCCGAATCATATGGCGATAGATTCGGAAAATCGGCTGCTGATGGATATTTTGGAGAATGGTTCAAGCTCCAGGTACTTTCAGTTTTTCGACGTGGATTGGGATTATCCGGCCGCCAGCCTCAACAAGAGGATTCTGGCGCCATTTCTTGGCAGGTTCTATGGGGAGTGTCTCGAAGATGGAGAGATCGCCCTCCAATACGGTCCTGATGGCTTCAAGACCGCTTACTACAACCTCGCCTTCCCGTTACGAATCGAATCTTATCTAAATCTTTTTAACAATTTGTCCCAGTTAAAAAGGAAACTTCCCGAAGACAATCCCGACTTTATCAAACTTTTAGGCATCCTCTATGTCTTGAAGTCGCTCTCTTCAAGCGATGAGCCGGAGGAGCGCAATAACCAGATAAAATTCATCCAGCACACTATGTGGGAAGCCTACAACAGCAACGCCGTAATAAAGGCATTTGTTGATGAAAACGTGCGTACCTTCAATGGTGAAAAGGGGAAGGCCGAGAGTTTTAATTTTCTCGATGACCTTCTTTCCCAACAAGTCTTCAGGCTTTCGTTTTGGAAAGTGGCTGCGGAAGAAATAAACTATCGCCGCTTTTTCTGTGTCAATGGGCTGATTTCACTTAAAGTGGAAGACGACCACGTTCTAAACCACACGCACGGCCTGATTTTCGATCTGATTGAAAGACGAATCGTAACCGGTTTAAGAATTGATCATGTTGATGGGCTGTACGATCCGGCAAGCTACCTTAAAAAAGTGAGAGGCAGGGCGCCGGCAGCCTATATCGTCGTTGAAAAAATACTCGATCTTAACGAAGACCTGCCGCCTTTCTGGCCGGTCCAGGGGACCACAGGCTATGATTTTACAAATTATGTCAATGAGTTGTTTTGCCAAAAGAAAAATGAGCGAGCATTTTGCAAAATCTATGCCGGCGTAACCGGCTTGAAGAATTCTTATGAAGATGTCGTGCGCGACAACAAAAAACTGATGATCCAGGAAGATATGGCGAGCGACGTCCACAACCTCGCCCAGCTCCTGAAGAATATCTCCAGCCGGGACCGCCATGGAAGCGACATAACTCTCACTGCGCTGCAAAGAGCCCTGACCGAAGTCCTGGCAGTATTTCCCGTATACAGGACCTACATCAGCCAGGTCGTGGTCTCGGACGATGACAGGAAATACATTTTAGCAGCGGTGGACCGGGCCAGAGCCAATTTTCCCGCCCTGTTACATGGATTTGCGTTCGTACGAAGATTCCTTCTCCTGGACTTTCCCGATTATGTTTCCGAGGAAGAGAAGCGGGACTGGCTCCACTTTGCTATGAGGTTTCAGCAGCTTAGCGGGCCGGTAATGGCGAAGGGAGTCGAAGATACCACACATTATGTGTACAACCGGCTCTTGTCACTCAATGAGGTAGGTGGACGGCCGGGTCAATTCGGCTGCTCGCTCGAAGAATTCCACAACTTCAACGCGAAGAAAAGAGAGTTGTGGCCGGATTCCTTAAATGCAACCTCGACTCACGATACCAAAAGAGGCGAAGACGCGCGCGCCAGAATAAATGTATTGTCCGAGATGCCGGACGAGTGGCTAAAAAAACTCCGGACCTGGATCAGGATAAACAGGGGCAAAAAGAAGCGCGTCCATGGCTTGGCCGTCCCGGATAGAAATGACGAGTATTTTTTATACCAGACACTGATCGGAGCCTGGCCATTTTCAGATGACCGAGTATCCCGAGCTTCGTTGAAAGAATTAAGGCGATATATTGTCAAAGCTGTCCGGGAAGCCAAAGTCCACACCGCGTGGTTGAAACCCGACACCGAGTATGAAAACGCTTACGTCTCATTCGCTGAGAAAATCCTGGCCCGCTCGGAAGCCAACGAATTTCTGAAAGAACTTATCCCGTTTTGCCGGAGAGTTTCTCACTACGGGATACTCAACTCCCTCTCTCAGACACTGATCAAGATTACCTCACCCGGTGTGCCTGATTTCTATCAGGGATCTGAACTGTGGGACCTGAGCCTGGTGGATCCTGACAATCGCCGGCCGGTAGATTTTGAAAAAAGGCGCGCCATGCTGGCCGGCATCCGTGAACAGGATGATGCTGATATTGGCCGGCTGGTCCAGGATCTTCTTTCTACGAAAGAGGATGGAAAGATTAAACTCTTTCTCATTTATCGAGGCGCTCAAAGCAAAAAAAGCAAATCGAGAGATCTTCCGTTCCGGCGCTTATCTTCCCCTTGAGCCGGCGGGAAGATTCAGGAGCCATGTCATCGCCTTTGCCTGGAGGCATCAGCGGCAATGGGCCATGGTCATTGCTCCGAGGTTTCTCAGCCACCTTGTGCAAGAGGGAGATTTCCCTCTGGGAAGACAAATATGGCGGGACACAGAGGTGATAATGCCTGACGGGGCGCCGGCTGCCTGGCGCAATGTTATCACGGGCGAGGTGCTTTCGGCGGGCAAGGCACTGCCTGTTGGAGATATATTATTAAGTTTTCCAGTGGCGTTGCTCATGGGCGAAGGAAGTAGAAAAAACATCCACCTCAACTCGATCCAGTCTTGCGATTGAGAAACCGATAAACCGACTCCTCTGAAATTTTAAGCTTGCGGTTGGGCGTTATGATGTAACTGAGTATCCCTTCTTCGACAAATCCACGAATCTGTCTATAATTACAGTTTAAAAGCTCTGCCGCTTCTGATTCCGGTAAATACCACTCAACTTCGCTCAATTCTATCCCCCCATTTGGCGTCCATAGACCACCCTGGTACTACACGTCGTACGGATTCTACCGCAGGCGGCCGGATCAAAAAAGCACAATGCGGGATTGGGAGGTAAATCAACCTGTTGGATTATCGGAGGAGTTTATGGCGGCTCCGCATGACAAGGGTAACCCCAAAGGCTATATCCTTACAAAAAGCCGCTTTCGCCACATACCCCATGCGATTAGAAACATAAACAGGAGAGTCAGGAGCCCGTAGAGCAAAGAAGCGGTTTCCGATGTTGCAATAGGGGTACATAAAGTTTGGAACAGGTATGATTGGCAGTCTATATCTTGTGCCAGGACCATGGGCAGATTCAAGGTCCTGAGTGTTGTATCGAAGACTTCCGATAACACATATACGGAGATGGGATTCAGTCCGAGTATAATCAATGGCTTGGCCCATCGAGAAAAATCTGCGATATCGATCAACCAGTGAAAGAATGCCAGGCAAACGATAGCCAGCCCGGCCATGAATATGCTGAAAGTACTCGTCCATATGCTCTTGTTTATCGGCAGCCAGCGATCAAGTATGTAACCAGCGATGAGCAGAACCAGACCGGCGCATACCATTCCGGCAACTTTCCTGCGTTCGGGCAAAGAAGACCTGAGCAATTGTCCCGTCAGCACTCCGAAAAGAGTGGTGGCGATAGCGGGAATTGTGCTCACAATTCCTTCCGGATACCATTGGCCATCATAATATGACCACATGTGCCCGCGCAGAAAAATAGAATCGACCCAGGCGGCAAAATTTCGTCCCGGCTCTAATACTCCTGCGCCGATTCCGGGTACTGGTATAAACCGCATCATCAGCCAGTAGGAGGCAAGCAGGGCAATAAGCCATAAGATGCGGCCTCTCAAATCCGCTTTCAGGACAATCAGAGAAGCAAAAAAATAGCAGAGTGCAATTCTTTGCAGAACTCCGGGTATGCGGATTGCGGACAGGTGGAACGTTGGGATAATATTAATAAAAAGCCCAAGCGCGAACAGAATAATAGTGCGTCTCAGGAGCCGTACGATAAACGCCGAATTTGGCATGCCTTTTTCTTCTTGCTTTGCAATTGAAAAGACAAGAGAAACTCCAACTATGAAAAGAAAGGATGGAAAGACAGTGTCGGCAAAAGTCCATCCATTCCAAACCACATGACTCAGATGTGAATAGACTGTCCCGGCATCCCCGGGACTGTTCACAAGTATCATCAAGGCGATTGTTAAGCCGCGAAAAGCGTCCAGAGAGACCAGGCGGCCCTCAGTGGGAGCGGGCTTGAAATCAGGGGTGGGGTGGGGCTGACGTTTCATGCATTTCTCAGTTGGCGACGAAAAGCATCCCTGCCGGTCCGGTTTCTCATTTTCAAACGCTCCTGTTGGGTTGGCGCCGGGGCACTCATTGAAACTATCCTCACCAAACAATCAAAACCGCATAAATTCTGCACCTTCTTAATCTAAATCAGGTGGATGTGCTTCGGAAGCAGATAATCTAATAAGCTTACTGAAGGGGGCAAGCTCAAAACAACAATTTCGAATCTCCTCCAGACTCCCGGACGCATGTTGACCTGATCAAAAGTACCGTCCAGTTCACAGCCGAATACCATTTTTACCTTATTGAATTCCAGGGCCAAAGCCGATGAAATATAGAGCAGGCAAGCCACTCTTTCAACTAGGAGCGTACGTTGGAAAAAATGCAAAGACCCGTCGCATGGTGCGCTGTTTTCGCTTTCTGGGTTCTGGGCGCTTTTCTTCTTTTTTCAACCTGTATTACGGGGATTGCTACAGCCAGCCGGGAGGAGATCTTAATGGGGTACGTAGTTAAGCAGGGGCAAGGTTTCGTGATCGAAGCCGACGATGGAGATTATACTGTTAAAGGAAAGGACGTTTCGAAACTGGCCGATAAGTTGGTTGAAGCAACAGGAATCATAACCCAGAGCGGCAGCGGCGACGTAATCGAAGTAAAATCGATAGAAGATGTCCAGGACACTCTGCCTGAATAAGAGGAAGTAAAGAACGTGCTGCCCCCTTGGCAAACCACCGGTTCCTGAAAATTGAGCATGAAGGTTCCTGTTGTTATCCTGGAACCTGGCGGGGATGGATCATATTCTCCCGGCTTGAGGATGTCATCAAGGGCTTCTTTGGTAAGCCATCCCTTCTCCAAGGTAAGTTCAGTAGACACTTCGTCCGCTCTCCAGGGCTTCTTTGGCGACAGCGACCGATTTTTCATATCCGAGTACGGGATTTAATGCGGTAACGAGGCCGATGCTGTTTTCGACATACTGCCGGCACCGATACCGGTTGGCTTTGATTCCTACGATGCAGCGGTTGGTCAGGACTAAGCAAGCGTTTTTGAGAATCATCAGGCCATGGAGCAGG
Organism: uncultured delta proteobacterium; assembly: GCA_963725365.1. GTDB lineage: Bacteria > Desulfobacterota > Syntrophobacteria > Syntrophobacterales > Syntrophobacteraceae > SbD1. Next base: position 10,067 of record CAVRZU010000138.1, read on the forward strand.
TCATAGATTAGAATGGGTTCAGCCATATTCAATTCGAATTCGCTTGCCTCGGCCGCCATCGAGATGGTCATGTCATAGCCGATGATTTGGTAGCATACCTGGTTTACCATTTCGGGGATTACCGGATTGATCTTTCCGGGCATAATGGAAGAACCCGGCTGCATGGGGGGAAGAGTAATCTCGTAGAGACCGCACTTTGGTCCTGAAGAGAGCCAGCGGAGATCGTTGCATATCTTCGATATCTGAACGGCGGCACGCTTCATGCTCCCTGACATCTGAGCGAAAGAGCCGCCTTCCTGAGTGGCTTCCACCAGATCGGCCGCCTTGCGCACCCTGATACCGCTGATTTCGACAAGCATCTTCGTCACAAGTTCCGCATATCCGGGAGGGCTGTTCAGTCCAGTGCCAATCGCCGTAGCGCCCATGTTGATTTCGTGGAGTTCTTCGGCCGCGCCTTCGATGCTCCTCATCGAATTGCCTATCATAAGGGCGTAAGCACCGAATTCCTGGCCCAAAGTCATTGGAACGGCGTACTGATTTTCGGTGCGCCCCATCTTGATAACGTCTCCGAATTCAGTTGCCTTCGTCTCCAGGGCCGCTTTGAGTTCCCCCATAGCGCCGACGAGGTCCTTGACAGACAGAATAACTGCCAGCTTCGCCGCAGTCGGGTATACATCGTTGGTCAACTGCGAACAGTTGACATCGTCATTGGGGTGAAGGAACCTATACTCGGCTTTTGCATGTCCCATCAGTTCCAGCGCCCGGTTGGCGATCACTTCGTTTGCGTTCATGTTCGTCGAGGTCCCGGCGCCCCCTTGAATCATATCAACCACAAACTGCTCTCGCAGTTTTCCATGAAGGATTTCATCGCATGCGGCGCTGATAGCCTTCATCTTCTCCGCCCGCAGGACTCCCAGCTTAAAGTTGGCCATAGCAGCCGCCTTCTTGACGTAGGCAAGGGCGCTGACAAAATGGGAAAAGTTTTTCAGGGCTGTGCCAGAGATCGGGAAATTTTCCAGTGCGCGCTGTGTTTGAATCCCGTAGTATGCGAAATCAGGGATTTCACGCTCACCCAGCAGATCATGTCTCCCTGCGAACGTTTGTGAGCAATTGACCTGTCCCCTTATCGGAAAGAAGCATTGTTGTGGCATAGTGGAGCCGTACGCTAATCCGCCTCGCCAACCGGGCCACAATACGATAAAAAATATCCGGTCTCTTTTGCCGAAGGTCATCCCATGCTTCGCGCGAAGTTTCCAGTGTAGTTGCGCCTTTTATAGTATAGGCGCTGGTCGAGTGGGCAGACTCGTCGAGGAGGGCCTCCTCGCCGATCATGGCGTCCGGGCCGAGCGTGGCCAGGTGCACCTCGGAACCATGCAGACCCTTTATGATTTCCACCTGTCCCTCTAACAGAACTCCGCACCATAGCCGCGGACTGGACTCATGGAAAAGCCACTCTCCAGGGGCATATGTTCTCCTGATACTCCCTTTCATGATTTCCCGGAAATCCTCCTCAGCGATCCCGGCTTCCGTAGCGGAGTCCATGTTCATTCGGTCTATTAAATTGGACACCTCGCCCTCCTTATTTAACGCCATTGTTATCTCCTTTTTCATCCGAGTGATTAATTTATAATAAGAGACCGGGCGTCATTTTCTAGAGGTAGTGAAGGATCTTGGGACTGTTCGGGAATTTTATTTTAGGTACAGATGATGCTTCGATGCACTACTGGATGTCCGAAACCTTCGCACATTTAGTTTCGATCGGATCTTTCGAAAGCATACAGACACGTCGAATGATCCGCTCGATACGCAGGGGCAGAGCGGTATGAATCCGCATATATTCTATATTCTAGTGAGTATAGGTATTTTGGATATAATTGTTAAACTGATTCCTTGGAGGGCAATAGGTAATAAAAAAGAACATCACGATAAACATATCTGATTTCGTACGACCTATATTGCCGCAATAAATAATTAGCGTTGATGTGTTAGGAAAATTTGCCGGAGCTGACGATGAATAGGGATAGTTTCCGCCAAAAGACAGAATCTCTACTGGGCTTGGCCGATGTTAAAATCGGAGGCGACCGTCCGTGGGATATCCATGTTCATAATGATCGGTTTTATGCAAGAGTGTTGGCGGAGGGCAGCCTGGGGCTGGGCGAAGCTTACATGGATGGATGGTGGGACAGCGAAAGGCTTGACGAATTCTTCTATAAGATTTTGACGGCCGAACTTGATGCCACAGTCCGGTCACGGACTTTTTTGCGAAATTCCTTGAAGGCCAGGCTGCTTAACCTCCAGACACCCTCCCGTGCTTATCGGTCCGGGCAGTTCCACTATGATATTGGCAATGACCTGTATAAGAGCATGCTCGACCATCGGTTGATCTATACTGCCGGATATTGGAAGAATGCATCCACTCTCGATGAAGCACAGAAAAACAAACTTGAGTGGATCGGTCGAAGACTCCACCTTCAGCCTGGCATGCGAGTCCTGGACATTGGGTGTGGCTGGGGAGGAACCGCAAAATTTCTTGCCGAGCGCTACAATGTGCATGTTGTGGGCATCACTGTTGCCAAGGAACAGGCGAGGCTTGGAAAAGAGCTATGCCGTGGGCTTCCGGTTGAAATCCGCCTGGAAGATTACCGAAGTCTCGATGAAACCTTTGACCGCATTGTGTCCCTGGGCATGTTCGAACACGTGGGGTACAAGAACCATCGGACCTTTATGCGCATTGTAAGGAAGTGCCTGAAAGACGACGGCCTTTTCCTGTTGCGCACCATAGGTGGAAACCACTCGGTTACCGTCACCGACCCGTGGACCGCTCGCTATATTTTTCCCAATGGAGTGCTCCCTTCCCCCAGTCGGATAGGAGCTGCAATCGAAGGCGTGTTCGTGCTGGAAAAGTGGGATGCTTTCGGTCCCGACTATGACAAGACACTGATGCACTGGTTCAGGAATTTCCACGAACATTGGGCTTCTCTCAAAGATAAGTACGGCGAAAAGTTCTACCGTAAGTGGAAGTACTACCTTCTCTCATGTGCCGGGGCCTTCCGCGCAAGGAAAAACCAATTATGGGAAATCATCCTTTCCCCGAAAGGGGTTCCGAACGGCTACAGTGATACTGCGGATGCATCATGACCGGAGGGCTGTTTCAGACAATGAAATCAGTTGTGAAGGAACTGCCCCCTGCAGACTTTGCTCTGGTCATGGCCACGGGCATCATTTCGATTGCATCCCACAGCATGGGGCTCGAAGCCATAGCTAGATTTCTTTTCTGGCTGAATATCCTCTTCTTTATCAGTTTGCTGCTGCTCACCATCGGACGCATCATTTTTTTTCGCCAAAGTTTCATCTCTGATATGTGCAATCATGGCCGTGGAGTCGGATATCTGACTGTAGTTGCAGCAGCAAGCATTATGGGGAGCCAATTTATCGTCCTTCGCAACGATTTCAAGGTGGCCTTTTTTCTCTTTGTTTTTGGTCTCGTTGTCTGGGTAGTGCTAATTTACGCCATATTCACCGTTCTGGCGGTCCGCGCGGAAAAGCCAACTCTTGGGGACGGCATCAACGGAATCTGGCTCATATCGGCCGTGAGCACCCAATCCCTTTCGATCTTGAGCAGCATGCTTGTTTATGACTTCCCCGGCTATCGTCCATTGCTCCTGTTCTTTTCGTTCTCGATGTTTCTCACGGGGTGCATGCTCTATATTCTCATAATCACACTCATATTTTATCGCATCATGTTCTTCCAGCTTACCCCGGAAGACTGGGGCCGACCTTACTGGATCAATATGGGCGCAGTTGCCGTAACCACGCTTGCCGGAGCTATGCCACCAACAGTCCCTGGTCTCCCTTTTGGGAACGGCTCTTCCCGTTCACCCTGGGGTTTACGCTCTTTTTCTTGTCGATTGCGACATGGTGGATCCCTTTGTTGCTGCTTCTGGATGCATGGCGATACATTGCCCGGCGAGGGACCTTTTTCTATGACCCCCAGGACTGGGGAATGGTATTCCCCCTCGGCATGTATACCGTCTGCACCTTTCAATTATTCAAGGTCACCGGAATGGAGTTTTTGTTCTATATTCCACGATGCTTCATCTACGCCGCATTGATAGCCTGGATCGTTGCATTCGTAGGAATGCTCAGATCGATTAAGAGATTGTATATCCCCTAATCAAGTGATTGCATGCCGGCGTTGCGACAGATACTCTTTGAGCGAGGCAGCGTTGTTACGCTCCGTGTCGTGAGCACTGTAAAGCAGGGTCACATCGCCGTGGAGCGCCGCCTCTACGATGGGTTGTATCGCTTCAGGCGCCGCTTCCAGTTCGGCAAAGTAACGATCCCTGAATTCGGCCCACTTCGCCGGATCGTGTCCGAACCAACGGCGCAGGGCATCGCTCGGGGCCACGTCTTTGAGCCAGACGTCCATATGGAGTGATTCCTTTTTCATCCCGCGCGGCCATAGTCCGCGGCCTTTCCACGGTATCCTTGATCCGGCTTCTCAGTTTTCTTATATTAAATAAGGGACATAGTGATGTCCTATTTTCAAGTTTTGATTAGAGAGGTGAATAAGATGAAAGCTGGTATAATTACGGCTGGCTCCGGCGCCATTTTGGTTGTCACCGCCTGCGACTCTTTCGACGATCACAATCTTATAAAGGCTCTTCGCCAAAAAGGGATTGATAAATACGTTGAGTTTGAAGTCCCGATTGATCTGGTTAAACGTCAATACGGCCAACACTATTCGGTAATTATGGCTGATCGCAAGCAAACTGACCTTTTAAGAGTCATTGATGTCGATGGACAGCGAATATTCAAGAACTTTCCGTTGAGTGTTTTCGGCCCTCCATTTTGCCACGAGGAACCCACCGGCGAGCGCAAAGCGGCCTAACTTGAAAATCCACTCTAAGGGGGCGGGAGGGTACCGGCCCATACACTCCCTCCCCCAAAAGCGTTCACCCAAGCCTCATTTCCGTCCCAAGGTAAGGCACACCGAAGAAAAAAATTGACTCAGAAACCAGTTTATTTGATATCGAAAATGTATATTAACAGTTTTGGAAAATTCGGGACTTAAATCCCTTTCCAATTCGGGAAGGAGGCATTTTTCGCCATGGCGCGTAATACTTGCGAGCCGCCCAATGCTATTGACCAGCGCCGCACCGTAGGTGGCAAGGAAGTCGAGGGTTTCCCGGAGGCGTACCTGGGTCCGCCCTCGCCGCGACCCATAGCATCGGAGGAGCGTGGAACCATGTTCGACCCATATAGCCGGACCCCGTGAGGGGTCAATGCTGTTGCCTTAAGGAAAAATCAATGTGGGGCGGGCTGGAAAGCCCCGCCCCACAAATAAACGGCCTTAAGGCAACAGCATTTGCCGTGAGGGGTCGCCGCACAAGCAAACTCGAAGATTGACGCCGCCAAGGCGGAAAAGGACCCTTTCCGGATGGAAACCAGTTATTTTCACAGATTATAGAGGCAACTTACTGGCCGAATTTGGGGAACTTTCCTTCCTCCAAGAGTTTTATCAGATTATCGTACCCGTCATCGATGGATTTCTTGAAAAATTCAAACGCCTGTTTCTTGGTCTCCGTCTGTTGTTTGAATGCATTTTTCATCTCTTCGGGCATCCATGTTGCGAGACCAAGGACCGAATTGAGCATTACATCCGATTGATTCAATAACATAAGTGTGCTGTTCATGATGCCGTTAAAGCCGGCTTTCTGCATTTCGATCATCTGCTTCGCTACGTTCATCTGCTGCTCCATAATCATGTGTCTCCTTTGGTTGCACGGGCTCAAGCCTGGGAAAAATTCAGGAAAGGGATAAGGCCTGAAGCCTGATAAAAACATTCCCTCTCAATTTCACGTGTGTCCGAAAATAAGGCGTATGATTGAGAACACAATGGGTCCAGAGCAGTATTTGGTCACAAAACATCAACGACAAGTTAGTGTTCCGGCTTCCACGAGTGGGGTCAATGAAGCTTTCTCACGTTGACGGCTTGAGGCCCTTTGGCTCCCTGCTCTTTATCGAAACTGACCCGATCGCCTTCACTCAGGCTCTTGAATCCTTCTTCTACGATGCACTTGTGATGTACAAACACATCTTTACCTTCATCTGTCTCGATAAAACCATAACCCTTGCTGTCATCAAACCATTTTACTATGCCTTCCATAATCGTGGTCCTTTCTTTGTATAAGATCTCCCCCGCCCTTCCCTCTGACGGTATAAAGATTTAGCTGCAGGGAGGCAAGGCAACGGAGTTAGCCATTTAAAGCTGTTAAATCTGCCCTGATCAGGCAGCCACACCCAAAGTATGCAAAACGCCCGGCAAATGAAATGGCGACCTCTCCCGTTACTTTTCGAACCTCGCCTCTACTCTCAGCCATCTTAATCAGATTTTAACATTCATCCCTTTAAGATGATTGGCGGATGATTCTTTGTCAAGCCGGTCGGACGCAGTGTTTTTGTGGGATACTTCATTTTGTTATTCTATCATGATTAAAGATTTCAGGCACTTGCATAGTCAAAAAGGAAATACGGTCCTCCGAAAGTGCCTCATGATTGCATCTGAGCATGGTTAACTTGGAAAAAGAGACGAGGTGCACATTTGCCTACTTCAGGGATTGAAGCAGTAACGGGAGCTTTCGGATTTTCGGGAAGATATATTGCCCAGCTTCTTCTCGGCGCGGGCAATCAGGTAATAACTCTTACCAACTCCTCTTGCCGGCCTGATCCCTTCGGAGGAAGGGTAACTGCTTACCCCTTGAGTTTTGATAGGCCCGATAGGTTAGAAAATACTCTGGCAGGGGTGTCTGTCCTTTACAATACCTATTACGTCCGGTTCAACTATCGGGGTCCCGTGAGCTTCACATACGCAGATGCAGTCAGAAATAGCGCCATTCTCTTCGATGCCGCCAAAAGAGCAGGGGTAAAACGAGTAGTGCACATTAGCATCACCAATCCTTCAGAGAATTCGGAACTCGAGTATTTCAGATGCAAGGCCAAAATTGAGCAGCTACTGGCGAACTCCGGCCTCTCGTATTCCATATTGAGACCCGCAGTACTTTTCGGCGCTGAGGGCATTCTCATCAACAACATTGCATTCCTTCTGAGAAAGTTCCCCATCTTCGGCGTTTTTGGCGACGGGAGCTACCGACTTCAACCAATCTACGTTGATGATCTTGCCAGACTTGCCGTAGAGAAAGGTAAAGAGGAAGAAAACAGCATTATCAACGCGATCGGGCCGGAGACGTTTTCATATCGGGAACTGGTTGAGACAATCGGGCTAATTATCGACACGCCGAGGCCGATTGTTTCCATCCCGCCTTCCATCGGTTTAATGGCGTCTTTTATCATCGGTGGCCTGCTCTGTGATAGACTTGTTGGTTTTGATAACCTAAAATTGACCAGAAAAGAGGGGTCCCGATAACCGAAAATTGACCACCCTGAGCAGTTGTCCTCCCGGTAAAGTGGCTCTGGATTTGTGAAGCCAATTACCGTGGAGGAAAAGGAGTGCTCAAGATGGATCAGTATGAACTGGTAAGGACGGGGTATCGGGTTTACGGGAAGAACGTCAGTGAGTTGGCGAGACTGACGGGTCATTCCCGCAACACGATCAAGAAGGCGATACGGGGGGAGCCTTGGGGCTACAAGGAGCGGCAGCACCAGTCGTCTCCGGCGCTCGGCGATTATGTGGCTACCATTGACAGCTGGCTGCAAAACGACAAGGAGAAGCCGGCAAAGCAGCGACATACGGCCCATCGGATATACAATCGGCTGGTGGACGAGCATGGCTATAAAGGGGGGGAATCGACCGTCCGCCGGTATGTGAGATTGGCCAAGCTGAGGCTGGGAATTGAGACTCCTTGCGCCTTCATTCCATGCGACCCTGAGGCGGGGCACGAAGCAGAGGTGGATTGGGGCGCGGCAACGGCGATCATCTCTGGAGAAGAGGTCCGGCTGAAGTTTTTCTGCATGCGGAGCAAATATTCGGGCAAGCATTTTGTCCGCTTCTATCCCTGCGAACGTCAGCAGGCGTTTTTCGATGCGCATGCATGCGGATTCGCCTTTTTCGGCGGAGTTTTTCCGGTCCTGATCTACGACAATCTTACGACCGCCGTGCAGAAGGTCATGCGTGGCAAGGATCGCCGTGAACAGGAAGGGTTCAGCAAGTTCAAGGCGTATTACAGTTTCGAGGCCCGTTTCTGCAATCCTGGCAGTGGCCACGAGAAGGGTGGAGTTGAGGGACTGGTCGGGGTGGCACGCCGCAACTATATGGTTCCCATTCCCGAGGCCATGAGCCTTGATGATCTCAACGAGAAGATTCTGCGTCAGTGCGTTGCCTACGGCGATCACAAAATAGCCGGACGAGATCGCAAAGTGAGCGAATTGTACGAGGATGAGAAGGCGCATCTGCTGAGCCTTCCCGCCGAAGCATTCAGCAATGTGCATACGTGCAACGGTCGCGTTGACAAGTACGCCACAGTCATCGTAGACAAGAATCGATATTCGGTGCCCAGCCGTTATGCGGGGTTCAGGGTGAAAGTGCTCCTCCACGTGGACCGGGTGGAGATTTTCACGGGATCTCAGAAGCTGGCCACTCACGAGAGGACGTTTGGCAACAACAAATGGTGTCTCAATCCGGATCACTACCTCGAACTGATTCAGCAGCGCCCCATGGCTTTCAACAGCGCCAGGCCCATTCGGCAGTGGCGGCAGAGTTGGCCTCAGTCCCTGCACTTTCTTCTTGAGCGTTTTTGCAGCACTCAAGGCGAAACCAAAGGGATCAAGGACTTCATCACCGTTCTCATGTTCTACAGGGATCACAAGGCCGGTGAGATCGAAACCGCGGTGGAGCAGGCTGCAAAGAGCAACATAAGCACCAGCGAGGGAGTGCGTTACATCCTGATTCGTGCTGGGGATACCGATACAACCGCCGCTCCCCTCGCCGCTTGGTCGTCCTTGCCTCCTCCCAATGTGAGCGCCTACGGACAACTGGGAGGTGTACAATGACGGCGGCAATATTGATGGAGTTGCAGGCCAACCTCAAGGCGCTGACCCTTTCCAGTATGTCTCGAAACCTTGATGGTCTCCTGCGGCAGGCCAAGGAGACCGGAACAGGCTATGATGAGTTCCTTTTGGATCTGACACGCGCGGAGCTTCAGGCCAGAGCGGAAAGCAGACTGAATCGGCTCATCAAGGAATCGAGATTTCCCCTTCTCAAGCCCATGGAAACCTTTGATCTGGCCGCCGTGCCGGATTTGGACATCAGGCTTTTGCGGGACCTTGCCGGAGGCGGCTATATCCAGGAGCACAGGAACATCATTTTCCTTGGACGAAGCGGCACAGGCAAAACACATATGGCCACCGCCCTTGGGATCGAAGCCTGTAAACAAGGCCTTCGGACCCGTTTTGTCACTTGCTACGGGCTGGTCAATGAACTGGTCGAAGCCAGGCAGGAAAGAGCGTTGCAGCGCCTCGTCCAAAAATACGTTCGCTACGATCTACTGATCATGGACGAACTCGGCTACGTCCCGTTTTCCAAGGAAGGATCCGAGCTGTTGTTTCAAGTTCTGGCGGAGCGGCACGAGAAAGGATCGGTGATCATAACCACCAATCTGGGGTTCGCCGACTGGACCAGAGTCTTCGGTGACCCGACGATGACTGCCGCCTTGTTGGACCGGTTGACCCATAAGGCCCATATCATCAATTGCAACTGGGAGAGTTACCGGTTGAAACAGAGCCTGAATCAAAAAGCAAAACGCTCATAGCGAGGATCACTATGGAAATTACAGTATACAATCCCCAAAAGGGCAGACTGGAAACGATCGATGTGGAATTTAGGAAGGACAACACAACCTGGTTCGAAAACTACCGCAGCCCCCGCGACATTTACATGATAACGGACTTTGAAGGCGGTCTCCTGGTCCGTGAGTTCGACTATACACATCCCGTCTGGATTTATGAAACATCGAGGGCGGATATTGACTACAGTCAGAAAAGGGCTCGGGAACTTCTGCAGATGAATCTGTAAAACCGGCGCCTCGGGTCAACACGCGCCCGCCGGTGAAACTCCGGTCGCCCTCTGGGCTCCCTCCGTTTCACCGGCGCCACCCACCACGTCAGACAGCAGGATGAACACCCCTAATCATCCACGGCCATAAACGCTCAGCGGATGGTCAAAATTCGGTTATCACGGGTGGTCAATTTTCGGTTGTC
>CAVRZU010000139.1:0-25878 GCA_963725365.1 uncultured delta proteobacterium
TACCGCGCGCCGGTTCTCCCGGGATCAGCTGCCCATCTATTTCGACATCACGAGATCCGTAGGCCCAGTGCCCATAGTGATAAGAGACGCTGACGACCCCTGGCCGCAGCCCTTCGATGATTCGGATCTTTCCTTCAACCTTGCTCGGAGCCTGGCCAGGCCCTAGTTCGAAGCTACCGCTGAAACTCGCGCTCTCGACCCTCACCGTATCGCCGTCACTCAAGCCCTTGCGTTTCGCGTCGATTGCATTCAGATAGACGAAATTCTCCGGCATAATAGCCATCTGCCCTGCGTAGTCGCCAACCGTGCGGGACTGGCCGCCATAAATGTCCTTATACGTGATCAGCTCCAGGTCGAACTCATCCCGAGACGACACGGGCTCTCCATCGAAGGATTCAAGCGCCTGATAGGTGGGCACGCCCGAAAACCTTTTACCCTGCACCGAGTGAATGCCGGAGCCAACGGGCTCGATATAAATATTGAGTTGGCTGGCCCATGGGTGCTTGGCGAAATCTCCTTCGTAGGCGCCTGATGCGGCTTCGAACCGTCCGCCACGGTTGAGCAGATAGGCAACCCGCCGCCAATTGGGGCCAACGGCGTCCTGCCATTTTCGCTCGTCAAAAACGGCCTTAGGTAGATGCCGCCTGGATTTACGGAGTATATCCATCTCTGCATCGTCGGCCTCGGGCGCCTCGTTGCCGGGCTTATCGCCGGCGGCGAGGTTGGCGATCATCTTGAGGTGAAAATCCTCCGGCCGATTCAGGTTTTGGCCAGGTCCGAAAGCGTCCTTGCCGAATCCGGACATTCCCAACTTTTTTGCCAGGGCGATCATGGTTGCCTCGATGCTAATCGGCATCTCCTCCCCGTCGATAGTGACGATCTCGGAAATCGGTGATGCGGCGGGTTGTCTGAATTTGCTGATCTGTGAGAGGACAACGGGGCTGGTGCCCAGAGGGTTTGACCACCGCTCCAGATACGACAGGTCCGGAAAGATATAGTCGGCGTACATGCTCGTCTCGCCGATCACTATATCCGTGGCGATGAAGAGAGGAATCTTTTCAGTATCCTGGATCATTTTGATCTGAAGGTGCCCGGCTGGAGATGACAGCACCGGTGTGCCGTAATGAAGCCAGAGTATCTTGATCGGATAAGGGTAACCGGCGGTTGCGGCAGGGATGATCTCCTGATACACATCATCTGTAAAGGGAAACCAGGGCCGTTTAGCGGGATAGCCGTCACGCTTGAAGATGGTGCTTGTCTCGTACGGACCCGAGCTCTCACGTGTAAGTTTTACGCCAAATGGCGTAAGCGCGTTCGGATGAAGCTTGGCCACAGGGAACGGCTGTCCTGGCTTACTGCCCATGCCGTCCCATGCTCCACCACCTTTCATGAATCCGCCAACATGGTCCACGTTGCCGATGAGAAAGTTTAAAATGATGATCGCCTGGGCCGTATAGAAACCACATGTCGTTTTGATGGGACCTCTGTAGAAGTCTATAGCAGCCTTCTTCCCATGACTGGTGAACTCATTGGCCAACGCTTCAATCTGACCGAGTTCCAATCCGGCAATTTCTGAGTATTCAGCGAGACTTTTAGCGGATGAAGCCTCCTTGAGCAATCTAAAGCTCGATGAGACTTCGATTCCTTTAATAGTTGTCGACACATCCAGATCGCCCACTACCGGGACCTTGGCATCCGACGGGTCTACGGCTGCCGGTGTGCCCTCAACCAGCGCTACGAACTGGTTCGCGGTTCCCACGCCCGCATCGGCGGCACGGAGGAACTTGCCTGTTTTGGTGTTCACGAGCCAAGTGGCGTTGGTCCAGCTTTTCTCGCCTGCAGCATTGGCTGCGGCCTTGTTCGCACTCCGTAAAAACTTTTCGTCGTAGCGCTTGTTTCCGATGATCCATTGGGTCATAGCCAGAGCCAGCGCAAAGTTGCCGTTGGGATGCACGGGAATCCACCACCCCTTCGCCGCACTCTTTGACAGCCGCGGGTCGATAACTGCTATCTTCAGTTTGCCGTCTACAATGGCTTGCGACACACGGGGGCTCATAGGAGTGGGCCCGAAATTCGCCTCGTTGAAGCCCGTGCCCCAGAAGATAACGAACTCTGCCCTGGTATAATCGGGCTTCATGTGATTGGGACCTTTGGCCCAGGAAAACTTGCCGTCTTTTTCCTGCCATTGAGCCAGGGAATACATGAAGGCCACATGATGAGCCTGCTCGCAAATTGTGGTGTGTCCGAACCAGTTGACCGATCCCAAAGTGCCGAAAGTGAAACGTTTAGTGATCACTTCACGATCCGGGGAAATGCGCCCGCCCTGAAGGACGAATTGGTTGTTCTTGGGCCCGAAATCGGGATGATCCGGGTCGATCAACGCATCCAGGAATGCAGAGTTCTTTTCTTTGAAAGCATCCACGGTCATATCACCCTTACGGATGGCCTCTACATCCACGGCGAGGTCTTTAGCCTGCTTGGCGTCGCGAAGCCTTATGACGTCCTTAAACCCTGGCGCCACGCGATTTTCACCAATGCCGGCGAACAGTTGGCCGCCTTCCGTGATCTCCTGGGTGGCCTGCTCGAAGGAAATGGCCTGCCATTTGTTCGAACCGCGAGGCCCGGCGCGTTTGAGGACTTTGCGCAAGCGATAAGGGTCGTAGAGTGTCTGCACACCCGCCTGACCCTTGGGGCAAATCGCCCCGTCGACCGCTACGGCTTCCTTTGGCGGTGTTTCGTATGGCAAATGTGGATACAACGCGATGGGGCTATATGGGTTTCCGTCTATTTTGACTACCAATCCATCCTGGAGTTTGACCTTGAGCGTGCACTGCGTGTTGCACTGCAGGCAGGTCGTCTGGATGACGTTCTCCGCGTCAGCCAATGGATAGGGACCGGGCATGGTCCCATCCAATGCCTGTTGTTCATGGCGCTGGCAGCCCAAAGCACTAAGGGCCGCTCCACCGGCCAGGGCGGTGCAGGCATTGAGAAAAAATCGTCGGGTGACTTTTTGCTTCTCATGTTTCTGATTCATGAGCCCACCTCACTGGATCGCGAAGGACGAGGAAAAACATGCGGGAACAGTCTCGTCCCCACGAACCAAAGGGCAACGCCGAATGCAATGGCGCCCAGGAGCAATTGCCACTCAAACCAGGACGGCATGTAGGCGAAGGTAAGCCTGTTGCCAATTGGATCGCTGTACGCCTGCTCCAGGCCGCGGAGTTCCGGAGTGATCAAACCGGGAATCACCAGATTCAACCGCACTGCAAAGAATGTGACCGCCACCAGGGCCGCGCTCAGTCCCACGATCCCTGGACCGCGCGTTCTAGCCAGCAGCAGAACCGGCACGAAGACGCCCGCCAGCAGGTGCACCAGCCAGAACACGTACCAGTAAGGGCCAAACAAAACGTACCTGATGAGCTCGTAGGCTGAGCCGATCTGGTACCACGACGGGATTGAAAACTCCGCCCATTCCAGGACAAATTCGATGAGCACCAGCACCAGCACGATACGGCCCAGCAGGGTCATCAAATCCTTCCACTCGGCATCGCGTGAAGGCCAGAACCAGGAAACAACCGCCGTTATAAAGGCCGTGCCCGACGTAAGGGCTCCCACCAGGAAAAAGATAGGAAATAACGAGGAATGCCAATACTCGCGTGCTCCAACTGTGGCGAAAAGAGCGCCGACGCCTCCGGCAAACACTATTACCAGCGGGATTCCAATGAGTCCCAACACGCGAAGCGTGGCCAGATCATTGGTTACGGCCCCGGGATTCCTGCCGGGCTGCACGCTTTTCAGGCTTAACCACAACATACTGAACAGGAGGATCAGGTAAGCCGTATAAAGCCAGACCATCCAGGCCATCATCGAATGAAACTGAGGGCGTACGAAGACCAGGTAGGCTCTTTCCAGGTGGCCAAGGTCGAACCCGATCATCAGCAACCCCATAGGCAGCGTGACCGCTGCAATGAGAAGGGACAGGCGGGAAATCGGTTCGAGCACGCGGATTCTAAAAACATATGTGGCGGCTGCAACCAGGAACGCTCCTGCGGACAAACCGCTAAAATAAATATAGGCGGCAACCCAAAGGCCCCATGGGACATAGCTGGAAAAGTTCACTGCCTTGTCGCCGTGGGCAAGACGCTCATAGAAACCAAGCCCGCCTATGATTGCCGCCAGGACCCACAAGGCCCATAACAGCCGCTCCCGGCCGGCACGGTGCGTAGTTCCAGGTGAAGAGACAGTCATTGTGATCTCCTTGGCTTTAAATAAGGTATATAACCTTAGGTGCGGTGCCGAGTTCCCCCTTCAAGCTCACGGCGTTGTTTCTTATGACTTGCTGGGATACGAGAGTCCCCGGTTCGTTAAGATCACCGAAAAAAGTTGCCCTGCCGATACATGTCGTTACACACATAGGCAATTGACAGTGCTCCAGCCGGTGGGCGCAGAAGGTGCACTTACGAGCGTTACCGACCGGACTTTTGGGGATAACACCCTCCCCTCTGTTCCAGGTGGTGCCGTACTCAAATGAAGGCTCTTGCTCGTATTTTCGACACGTCTCCAGCGCCAGGCCGCCATCACGCCCGGACGCGGCATTGTTGCTCCAGTTCTGCCCGAAGTCGAACGTCCGTGCCTGGTACGGGCATGCGGTGATGCAGTAACGGCATCCGATACAGACGTTATAATCAATTACAACCACGCCATCGGCGCGCTTCCAGGTCGCTTTGACAGGGCATACCGGAACGCACGGAGGATTATCGCATTGCATGCACGGACGCGGCAGAAACTTGCGGTTGACGTTAGGGTAGCTGCCGACCTCAAGATCGATCACGGGCCGGTAGACCACCCCCGGAGGGAGCTTGTTTTCCATGATGCAGCCCACATTACAGGAATGGCACCCGACGCATTTGCGTGTGTCGATGACCATCCCCCATCGGCGCTGCTCGACGGGTTTGTTCATAGCTCGGACCAATTCACGTTGCATGCGAATGAGCACGTCTTCATCGGGTGCGACTTTGACGCGATCAAGCACCGGTAGGCTCCCGACTCGGTCAGATGTCAGGTTGGCAAGCGCCTCTCCCTCGGTTACTAAGCTGCTTACACTAAGGGTGCCACCTAACAGGCCGCCAACCTTTAGAAGTGAACGTCTGTCCATACCAATCTCTCCTCTCCATGACTGGCTTTTATATTCCTTTCAATAGATAAATCAGTTCGTCCAGATTAATTGGTGAAAACAGTCAAATCGGTGAGATCCTTATAACCTGAAGCCTGATTTTGAACAAGTCTGCACAATCACGGACTCTATAATCTCGGATTATCCTAAATATATGCCTACTGAGTGAATCAGGCTGCCAGCAGTCCGGATCGTTCGAGGTGAAGGTGACTTGCCAGAAGGATAACTTTGCGGCCTTCAAGTCCTTAAGGGTTTCAGGTTGAGGGAGTGGGGACGGTTTTAAAGTTAATAGCATTAGGCCCGCCCCCTTTGCCCTACCCCCTGGCCCCTTGTTTACCGTAAGGCACCTCACGCCGCCGGCGTTGAAGTACGATAGTGCAGATACAAAAATACACCCCCGTAACGCCCTGTATAGGGTGTTCGAATGATTGAAACAGCAGCCGCTGATATTCTATCATGAATGCCAGGAACGATGAGATGCCGAATAGCTTCCCAGGCTCATTTATGGCGGGATTAATCAGCGTCGGCGGCCATTTTCATAAGGTTTGTCTGTCCTTTCGTCCAAAAACCGGCTGAATGCAACGCGGCATCGACCTTCCACTAAAAACCTGGATAAGGAGATCCCCATGAAGTTGCTGTTGGTCCTGCTGTTACTTTTCCCGAGCGCTGCCATGGCCTCGGACAAGTGCTGTTTCATAGGGCCGGGAGACTGTTTTGTAATCGGTTCCGCTTCGGAAATGGAAATTTGCAAAAAAACTCCGAGCACCGAGGCTCTGAATCCCTCCTGCAAAGAGTCGTCGGAATGCGTGTTGTCGGAGGAACCGGTTCACCAACAGCCGGAATTTAACGATGGACTTTCGCATGGGGATACAACGCTCATAGATATTTCCGAAAAAGAAAAGAGTGTGCAGTGAGCATAGAAACTGAAAGATTTGCGGGTCTCCGTTTTCCTGATTTTTTTTGGTAAGTCCATGATAAGGCATTCTCTCCGCAATCGTGAGAGCAACTAAACGGTTCGAAAGTGGATTACCACAGCCTCAACCCTCCTTGCCAATCCTTAAAATCCAAAGAACAGACAGCGGCATGACGCTTTAGAACCGGCCTCATTGACGTTTCACTTGCATATTCTATTTGGAAATCGTATGGCTTTGGGGGCTTTAGGAATATAATAAAATTTTTCAGTCAAGCCACTTGAGCATTTTCACTCTACCCTGGGCTGAGCGCAAACGGGGGTGAGATGAAGGGGCGATTTGTTTTCACTTTTCCCAGGGAGCGGGAATATGTCTTTTGAGGAAAGATTGAATAAGGTTCTCAGGCTGGCGGATGCCCTGGGGGAGCACAGGGAGCAGATGGTGAATCTTGCAGTGAAGAACCTGCGCTTTACGGTCAAGGATTGTGACTATGAGGTGGATCTCACCGTAGATAATCTCAAGATGCTGGCGGAGACTGAAGACATGCTCCGCGACAGGCATCCCTTGGGCGGCCCGGGCTCGCGGGTCTCCCTGATGCTCCCTTACAATGTCAGCGCCTGGGTCAGTACCGCCATCGCCCCCATCTATCTGGCCGGAAACCGGGTGAACGTCAAGTTCGCCTCCAAGGGGCGAGACGTTTTGAAGCTCACCGAAAGCATCTATCGGCCTGTTTTTGAAGACGACATCACGTTCTACCAGGGCGGAGGCAGGGCATTTATCGAGGAATCCCTGAGAGATCCCGATGTATCCGCCGTCGTAGTCTTCGGGTCGGATGAAAATATTCTGCCCTACGAACAGGCTTTCAGGCAAGCGGGGAAGAAGCTCGTTTTCGAGGGGCCGGGCTCGGACCCGTTCATCGTCTTTGCTGATGCGGACCTGGAACTTGTGCTCACGGACCTCATGGCAGGCAAGTTTATGTACTCCGGGCAGACTTGCACGGCGCCAAAGAGGATCTTTATTCATGAATCCATTTATGATGAGTTTCTTGCGATGTTCGTTCGACCGGGTGAAGAGCCTCAAGACAGGAGATCCCGCAGACAAGCGGACCGACGTTTCACCGGTGGTCAGCGACCTCGCCGTAAAGCGTATAGGTGAGCAGCTTGAGGATGCCGTGCGGCTGGGGGCCGAAATTATCTTCGGTGGCAGGATCGAGGGAAATCTCGTCTACCCGACGGTTGTGAAGAACGCTGCCGATGGAATGCTCGGGATGCGGGAGGAGCTTTTCGGCCCCGTTGCTTTCACCTCCGGCTTCAATTCAACACCGGAAGTTCTGGCCAGAGCGAAGAACCACAAGTATGGACTTCGTGCTTCCGTCTTCGGAGGAAAGGAAGCACAGGCAGTTGCGGAAGCCCTCAAAGGGGAAGACTACTGCCATCCTGTGGATACTTACACTTTCGGCAGCTTCGGGACTGTAGTCTACAACGAGACGCGGGACGCTTCCTGGCGTGGGGCTTTCATCACCAAACCTGTCGGTGGCTACGGCTATTCGGGATGGATATGGGAGACGGTCGGGGGCAAGTTTCGCATGAAGCAGGGGGCAAAGTTGCTGAGCACCGAAACTTCGGAGCCATTCAGCAAGTAATGCCCCGCTTGAAGGCAAGGGCAATTTTCAACCTTCAGTGCCGGAGGATAACTTTGCGCTTTTTCACGATATGATATGTTTATAGAATCCCACAAGCCCAAACGGCAATTTAAGCACAGGCGATTGCCTTAGCCAGAAAAGAGCAAAACGATAGTCGTCCTCACTCCTCTTTCATCACTCATCAGCCCTGCCCTCCGCCCTCAGTCCTCAGTCCTGTCCTCGGTCCGGTGGATAAGTGCCGATTCCGGATTCCACCCGCCGCCTGCACCGTCACACCAAAGATTGCAAGACCCCACACCAGGCCAAGGAGCGTCCAGCCCCACGCGCCGCGCAGCACGCCGAGCGTGAACGGGGTGTAAGTGCCGGCGATAAGAAGGAAAACAGCTCCATGGTCAAGCACCTGAAACACACGTTTTGCTTTGCTCTCCGCAAGGACGTGATACAGGTTGATGCCAGATAAAGCGACTATACGTGTCCATCCGTATCTGAAGTCGCTCTTTGCCGGTCAGTTAATCAAGTTGGCGACTTGAGATGCCAATGAATACGGGCAAAAATAAAAACTGGAGGCATACCTATGCCTAAAATCAGGCGGACTTGTCCATAAGACGACAATAGGAACTGACAAATAAGAGTTATCTCTGGAATTGCCTGTTTCACTGCGAACAAATCAGTCCGTTCGCATGGTCTCCATACATTTTATAAGAGGCTCAGATGATAGCTATTTTATTTATTGATCATATATCGATAATGCAAATTTTCCTATTGACAAATAAGTCATAGCCTCATAATTTGCGCCCTACTGCAACACTGAGAGGTTAATTTGTTCAGTAGCTGGAATTATAACTCATAGTGTAAACTCACCAGTTTATATAGATATTTTTACATTTTGGGAGGGATTCGGCCATATGGTATCCGAGTACTGAGCTTATCTATTTGCACAATGCTATGGCCAGGTTGTGCAAACTATACATTGGATTGGACAAGAATTTAGATGCGACAAGCTTGATTCAGGAGATAAGGAGCGAGATAGAGATTCTTTATGTGGAAATAATGAATATTACAAAAGAGGGGTCCTTAGGTTCTGAGCAACATCCGTTTTCTCCAGCCGGTTCTTCAGTTTCAAAGCCCTGCAAAGAAAATTCCGTAGGAAGGTCTAAGAGTTAGACATTTTGTCCCGTCTTTTGCTTCCTGTGGGACACGGACTGTCGTATGATTGGACTGGAAAATATTTGGACAAAGCTCGACTGTTCATGAGGCATCGTATGGACAAATTTGACTGAAGGCAAGTTTGCCGGTCTGGTTCTACCGGTGATAAGTGGTGAACTTAACAAAGGATCTCGCCGTGGCTGCTAAATCTCCAAAGCTGAAAATAAAATCCAAAGTATGGATAGAAGACGAAGAAGGCAGGGTTGTTTTCGGCGCAGGACGACTGCGCATACTAATGGCGGTCGAAGAGCACGGTTCTATTCTGGGTGCGGCCAAAGCCCTCGGCATGAGTTACAGGGCAGTATGGGGAAAGATCAAGGCGAGCGAAGAACGGCTCGGACAGCCGGTATTGCAAAAACATACCGGAGGCGCCCACGGTGGCGGGTCTACGCTTACGCCTTTTGCACGCACCCTCATAGAACGTTTCAGGCAACTGGAAAAATTGACCGGATCGACCGCAGACGCTCTCTTCCTTGACGTATTCGCAAGCGGTATCGATGAGAAAGAATAACTCCCGGTAAGTGGTGAGTCCGGAAAATTTATTGAGTAGAAAAATCTAACCCTCGGCCGGTCAAAAATTTCAAATCTTTTTCCATTGGGTGTATACTCTCAGCAAGTGCCATTTCTAAAGTTCGACATGCTTCGATAGGTATCCATACCTGCAAACGAGGAGCCGAGTTTTTTATTTTCGGCTGCTGCTGCCCTCTACGTTTATCGACAAGGAGTACTTATAGTGAGCAGAGAAAACGACGTTGTAATCGTTTCGGCGGCTCGAACTGCCATTGGCAAGTTCGGAGGAGCACTCAAAGACGTGCGGGCGCACCAGTTGGCCGCACATGTCATGAAGGAAGTGTTGCGGCGGGCAAATAACCTGGACCCGCATCTGATTGGCGATATCATTTTCGGAGACTGTGTGCAGTGCTTTGATGAGGCCAATACCGCCCGCACAGCGCAACTTGCCGCGGGTATCCCTTTTGAGGTTCCGGCCTTCACCGTGCAGCGGCAGTGTTCATCTTCCATGCAGGCGCTAAATTCGGGCGTGCAGCAGATTCAATGTGGAGATGCGGAAGTCGTCCTGGTGGGGGGGGTGGAATCCATGAGCTCGGCGCCCTACTACCTGCCTGGCGCCCGCTGGGGCATGCGTCTGCAAAACCAGGAAGTTGTGGATGCTGTCTGGGAGATGCTCTACTCGGGCAGCCGCCTTTTGGGAGACCCCATGCTCATGGGAATCACGGCTGAGAACCTGGCGGAAAAGTTCCAAATATCGCGGGAGGCCCAGGATGAAGTTGCCCTGGCCAGCCATCAGCATGCGGAAGCGGCCATCGGGGCAGGGCGCTTCAAAGATGAAATCGTTCCTTTCGAACTGTCTGGCAAGAAGGGCCGCACTGAAATATTCGATCAGGATGAACATCCCCGCTTCGGCCTGACCATGGCTGATCTGGCCAAACTCAAGCCGGCGTTCAAACCCGATGGGACTGTGACTGCGGGCAACTCGTCCGGCCTAAATGACGGAGCTGCCGCCGCAATCATCATGACTCGGAGCAAGGCCCGGGAACTGGGGCTCACTCCCCTTGCGCGGATCGTTACGCATGCGGCAGCGGGCGTTGAGCCGCACCTCATGGGCTACGGTCCTGTGCCGTCCACTCGGAAAGCACTTAAAAAAGCATCAATGACCCTTAAAGACATCCAACTAATCGAGGTGAACGAAGCCTTCGCCGCACAGTATATTTCGTGCGAAATGGGGCTCGGCCTTGATCGATCCATTACCAACGTAAACGGCAGCGGCTGCGGCCTCGGCCATCCGGTTGGATGCACAGGGCTGCGTATCGTGGTTTCACTGGTCTATGAGATGGCGCGGCGTAACTTCGAAGTGGGCCTGGCCACCCTGTGCGTCGGAGGAGGCATGGGTATGACCACCATCGTTGCCCGCGACTAACTGGTGTCCATCCGGAAACTCCGGATGTGACACTTACAGTTTAGGATGAAATGATCCGTCTTTTGCCCAAAAGACCTGATCCGGGGGGAAGTATATTTTTGCGCCCGAAGTTATGTCATAAATGGCATAACGAGCTCATCCCGTCTCAATGGAAGGGAGGTTTGCAGCAGGCTGTGTGTTTCTTGTGAGGAGTGCAGTTAATCCCGACTGCAATTTTGGAAACAACACTTAGGCAACGGAGACTAATGATGCTGAAGAAAGCCATTAATGTGAATCAGGTTCCAAGGACCATGGTTGTCGATCCTGAAGCCAGTCTTGCGGACGTAATCCGGGGACAATTGGGGTTGACGGGCACCAAGGTGGGTTGCGGAACGGCCCATTGCGGTTCCTGTTCGGTCATCATGGACGGCAAAGTGGTTCGATCCTGCGCCACCAAAATGAAGAACGTGGAGGACGGAGCAAATATTACGACCATCGAAGGAATCGGCACGCCGACTAATCTCCACCCTCTCCAGGTGTCATGGATGGTTCATGGTGGAGCGCAATGCGGTTTTTGCAGTCCCGGTTTCATCGTATCGGCCAAAGCCCTTTTGGACCAGAACGTCAAGCCCAGCCGCGAAGATGTTCGCGACTGGTTCCAGAAGCATCGGAATGCATGCCGTTGCACCGGCTACAAGCCGCTGGTGGACGCAGTCATGGATGCGGCCCGTGTGGTGCGCGGCGAACTTAAACAAGAGGAGCTTGCCTGGCATCTGCCTGCCGATGGCCAAGTTTGGGGTGGGAAAATGCCGCGTCCGAGTGCTTTGGCCAAGGTTACCGGCACCTGCGACTACGGGGCGGACCTCGGGCTGAAGATGCCTCCCGATACACTGCAGCTTGCCCTGGTGCAGGCGAAGGTTTCGCATGCAATCATCCTCTCGATCGATACTGCCGAAGCGGAGAAGATGCCGGGCGTCTACAAGGTCGTGACCCACAAGGATATCAAGGGTAAAAACCGCATCACCGGCCTCATCACCTTCCCCACCAACAAAGGAGACGGCTGGGACCGCCCCATTTTATGCGATAAGAAGATTTTTCAGTTCGGAGACGCCATCGCCATTGTCTGCGCTGATACTGAAGCAAACGCCAGGGCCGCTGCAGATAAGGTTGTGGTAAAACTCGAAGAGCTGCCGGCATACATGAGCGCACCTGCGGCCATGGCTGACGATGCCATAGAGATCCATCCCGGAACGCCCAACATCTACTTCGAGCAAAAGATCGCAAAGGGCGCCGAGACAAAGCCGCTCATGGATTCGGCCGCCTATGTCGTAGAAGATGAGTTCTACCTTCAGAGGCAGCCCCATCTTACCATGGAACCTGACGTAGGTTTTGCCTATTTCGATGAAAAGGAACGGCTCACAATCCATTCGAAGAGCATCGGCATCCATCTGCATCACGCCATGATTGCGCCGGGTCTGGGTATCGAAGGCGAAAAGCTGCGCATTGTGCAAAACCCCTCGGGAGGGACCTTCGGCTATAAGTTCAGCCCGACCATGGAAGCTTTGGTCGGTGCGGCGGCAATGGCCACCGGACGTCCGGTTTTCCTCAAATACGACTACTATCAGCACATCACCTATACCGGCAAGAGATCGCCCTTTTTCGTCAAGCTCAAGTACGGCGCTGACAAGAGTGGTAAAATAGTGGCCATGGAATCCGATTGGTCTGTGGACCACGGTCCCTATTCCGAATTCGGTGACCTTCTGACCCTGCGCGGAGCACAGTTCATTGGCGCAGGCTACGGCATTGCAAACATCCGGGGCATTGGCCGTACGGTAGCCACCAACCATGCCTGGGGTTCCGCCTTCCGCTCTTACGGTTCTCCCCAGAGTTTCCTCGCCAGTGAGGTGCTCATGGATAAGCTGGCTGAAAAGGTCGGCAAGGACCCGCTGGAGCTTCGCGCCCTGAACGTTTACAAGCCCGGCGATACGACACCGACGGGCCAGGAGCCGGAAGTCTTCAGCTTCACGGAAATGATCGACAAGATGCGCCCGCTCTACCAGAAAGCAAAGGAGAACGCGAAAGCCGGGTCCACGGCGGAAATCAAGAAGGGCGTGGGTGTCTCGATTGGCATCTACGGCTGCGGCCTCGATGGACCCGACGGCTCGCAAGCCAACATCGAGCTCACCAGGGAAGGCGTAACGGTGTATACCAGTTGGGAAGATCACGGGCAGGGGGCCGACATGGGGGCCCTTGGCACGGCCCATGAAGGTCTGCGCCCGCTTAAGATCGGTCCCGAGAAAATCAAGCTGGTTATGAACGATACGGCCGTCACCCCTAACAGCGGTCCCTCAGGTGGCAGCCGCCAGCAGTTTGTTACCGGCAACGCAATCAAGAATGGCTGCGAACAGCTTGTTGCGGCCATGAAAAAACCGAACGGCGCCTTCCGCACCTATGACGAGATGATTGAGGAAAAAATCCCCGTTCTCTACGAGGGCAAATGGGCCGCTTCGATGAACGCTGCCTGCGACGCAAACGGGCAGGGAAAGCCCTTTGGCGCCTACATGTACGGTGTTTTCATGAGCGAAGTCGCAGTGGACGTAAAGACCGGCAAGGTAAAAGTCGAAGGCTTTACCATTGTGGCGGACGTCGGAAAGATAAACAACAAGCTGGTAGTGGACGGGCAGATTTACGGCGGCATCGCCCAGGGCATCGGGCTTGCGCTATCGGAGGATTTCGAGGACCTCAAGAAGCATACAACTTTGCTTTCCTGCGGTATCCCGTATCCAAAGGACATCCCCGATAATTTCAATATCTACTACGTGGAGACGCCTCGGACTCACGGTCCTTTTGGCGCTGCCGGCGTGGGAGAGCTTCCGCTGACTTCGCCTCATGCCTGCGTTGTTAACGCCATTTATAATGCATGCGGTGTGCGAATCACCAAACTGCCCGCGTTACCCGAAAAGGTGTTGGCGGGTTTGAAAAAGTAGGCGGTGGGACCGCCGGCCAGGATTGCCGCTCAAACCTTCGGCGGCGGACAAGATTAACCTTCAAAGCGTGGGGGCATTTTTCCCCCGCACCCCTCTGGGGATTTGCCCCACGTTACGTGGGGCGCCCACCGTTGCGCCATAACGAGCCGCGCAGCGGCGAAGGGGGTGTGGGGGGCAAAGCTCCCCACGCTTTTAAAAAGATCTTTTGAACTATGGAACAGGAAGAACTGAGATCCCTGGAAGCCCGGTGCATTCAGGAACAACCCGCAGCCTGTGCCGCAGCCTGTCCGGTTCACGTTGACGCTCGGGCCATGGCGGCTGAAGTTGCCAAGGGCAATTTCGCCGCGGCGGCAAAAATTTTCAAGAGAAGTGTCGCTTTTCCGGGAATTATCAGCCGGATCTGCGACCATCCCTGTCAAGCCGTCTGTAAAAGAAGTGAGGCGGGAGCAGCGGTTTCAATCAGGGCGATCGAGAAAGCCTGCCTGGATTGGGCTGAAGATTTTAAGGGCTCGATCCCCGTTTTGCCAAAAAAAGATAAACGGGTAGCGGTGGCGGGAGGAGGGCTGAGCGGTCTTAGCGCCGCTTTTGAGCTGGCCAGGAAGGGATATTGCGTCGAGGTGTTTGAACGGCAGGGAAGGCTTGGCGGGTCTTTATTCCGTTTTTCGGATAAGGATTTGCCCGCGGATGTTATTGCGGCCGATTTCAAAGCGCTGGAAAGTGTCGGCGTAACAATCAGAACGCAGCTAACGGTTGGAGAGGACATATCCCTTGAGCGGTTGTGCGAGGAGTTCGATGCGGTCTACCTGGCCCCGGGAGAGCAACCGGCGGGCGGATTGGTCCCGTCCGGGGAGGATTTTGCCTTCGATGACCATGGGCAGTTGGTCATAGACCCTCTCACCCTGGCTACGACTAAGGAAAAAGTGTTTGCAGGAGGCAGCCTGCGCCGCGCCGCGGAGCGGTTGTCGCCAATCGAATCGATCGCCGATGGCAGAAGGGCTGCGATCTCCATAGACAGGTACATCCAGAAGGTCTCCCTTACGGCTTCCCGCACCGGGGAGGGCGCTTATGAGACACGCCTTTTTACGAGCACTGAAGGAATCGAGCACCTGCTGGAAACTCCAATGGAAGATGCCGGCCGGGGCTATTCGAAGGAAGAGGCGGTGCTCGAAGCCAAACGCTGCATCCAGTGCCAGTGCCTGGAGTGTGTAAAAGTCTGCGAATACCTGAACAGCTTCAAGGGCTACCCCAAAAAGTACATCCGTCAGATCTACAATAACCTCTCAATCGTTATGGGCCATCGCCACGCGAACAAACTCATCAATTCGTGCAGCCTCTGCGGTCTTTGCCGGGAAGTGTGCCCGGAAGACCTCCACATGGGGCTGGTCTGCAAAAAAGCACGCGAAGTCATGGTTAGCCAGGGCAAAATGCCCCCATCGGTCCATGAGTTTCCGATCAGGGACATGACTTTTAGCAATGGTGAAAAATGCGCGCTGGCGCGTCATCAGCCTGGTGCAAAATCGAGCGCTCATCTTTTTTCCCGGGATGTCAGTTGAGCGCTTCAGCTCCCGAACACGTGAAAAACACCTACCGGCTTCTGTGCGATAAGCTCCCGGGCGGTGTCGGACTCATGCTGCGATGCTGTGGGGCCCCGGCCGAGTGGTCCGGCCGGGCCGAACTCTTTTCGGAGTCCCTGCGCAATATCGGAGAGCAGTGGGAGGAGTTGGGCAGACCTGAGATTATCCTCGCCTGCTCGACCTGCCGAGATCTTCAAGACGCATTTGCCTCAGGCCGGCATCGTTTCTGTTTGGGAGGTGCTGGACAATCTGGGCCTGCCTGAACATGACCCAAAACGTGCAGTCCCATCAAGGGCCCTCGCCATTCATGATGCATGCAGCACGAGACATGAGAAGCAGATACATGAGAGCGTGCGCAACATCCTGCACAGGATGGGGTTTCAGATAGAAGAGCTGCCGCTCAGCCGTGATAAAACCGAGTGCTGCGGCTACGGGGGACTGATGTTTTTCGCCAACCCCGAGCTTGCGCGTAGCGTCATAAGCGGACGTATCCAACAAAGCGAGGCCGACTATCTAGTTTACTGCGCGATGTGCCGCGATTATCTTGCATCCAGTGGCAAACGGACCCTGCATTTGCTGGATCTTGTGTTCGGGTCGCCAATAGAGGATGCCGCAAACCGGCGGGGACCCGGCTATACGTTGAGGCACGAAAACAGGGTGAGGCTCAGGAACGCACTTCTTAAAGAGCTTTGGGGAGAACCCACACGGGGCCGGGAGGAAAACTTCGAAATGATCGGGCTGCGCATCTCCGATGAGTTAAGGGAGCTTCTGGAAGCAAGACAGATTCTGGATTCGGACATCCAGCAGGTAATAGATTTTGCCCAAAGCAGTGGAATCAGGCTTTTCAATCGCGGGACCGGCCGTTATCTTGCCCACCACAAACCGGCCGCCGTCACCTATTGGGTGGAGTACAC
This sequence comes from uncultured delta proteobacterium, assembly GCA_963725365.1. Lineage (GTDB taxonomy): Bacteria > Desulfobacterota > Syntrophobacteria > Syntrophobacterales > Syntrophobacteraceae > SbD1. Next base: position 16,323 of record CAVRZU010000139.1, read on the forward strand.
TCCCAGCGAGAGTGAATTCATAATCCATAATGCCTACAGCCACAGAATGGAAATAACTGAGGAAGTCAAGCCGTGAACGAAAAAGGCGCCATTTCCGAACAGAGCGATTGGGTTTGCTCGCGGTGCGAGCTGCCACTTGAAACAGGCAAGGTGAACGTTAGCTATCTCGGCAGCATGTTTCCCGTCAACCTTTACAGATGCCCCCGTTGCGGCCAGGTGTTCATACCCGAAGACCTTGCTGCGGGGAAAATGGCCGAGGTCGAAAAGTTGCTGGAGGACAAATGAGGCGGTGGGACCGCCCGGCCGGGTTCGCCGCTGCCTTCGGCGGCGGCAAAAAAAGGTGGTGAAACAAATGACCGAGGAAATGATACGGATGATGCAACTGGCGCAGCTGGGGTTCTAATGCAGCCAACCGCCTCAACCTCTTCCCTCGGTGCCGCTACAACTACTTCACCAAGAGTGTACTCACCTGTGGTGTCGTCCTAAATCGGCGCTCGCTTGCGGGCCGCACAAAAAATCGCGATCAGCACTATAAGACAAAGCGCCTGACTGCCACTGCGTTTCACGTAGACCTCGCCTCGCAAGCCGTCCCGGGGCAGATGCGATAAATTAAGGCCCCCCCCTGTCGGAAGATAGCGTTATATCAGGATTGACATAACAGTTATTGCAAAGCGCCACGTTTGTCAAAACGTTTACAAGATCTTCGCATTGATCCAGGGGTAGGCAAGGAACGCTTTAAACCACCTGGCATCTTCTAGTGACCTGACTTAGAATTTGAACCTGCTGTAAGATAGATGGAATTAATCGTTATGCCAAATTTTACATAAAGCATTAATGTTGATTCGATATTATAATAATAAAGATCAAAAGGCATTATAGAAAAGACGATTTCAGAAGCTTATTTCTCTTTTAGACTACCTATTGCGAGAGTGGCGACTTTGTCAAGAATATGCTTGAGGGAGGCGGCATTAACTCAAAATCAACTAAAAACTAAAGACCGACAACTAAAAATAACAAAGGAGGTGGCCTCAAGCCAGTCATAAGTATTTGGCAATGGGACTTTGATTAATCCGCATTGATCATCACTATGCAAGGGAAGGAAAGCGACATGGACAAAATCTTACGCATCGATATGGGAGCGGAAGGCGGTCCCAAGGCGACTGAAGGGCCTATAGGGGACTACGCAGGGTTTGGAGGAAGAGCGCTGACCTCGGCGGTGGTTTCAAAGGAAGTGCCTCCTCTTTGCCACCCCCTGGGAACTGAAAACAAGTTGGTCATTGCTCCGGGATTGCTTAGCGGAACAGCAGCCGCTATGTCCGGCCGTCTGTCCGTCGGCTGCAAGAGTCCCCTTACGGGCGGCATAAAGGAAGCGAACTCAGGGGGGCAGGCTCACAGGTACTCGCGCGTCTGGGTTATGGGGCCATAATCCTTGAGGGCAAACCTAAGAACGACGATCTCTACAAGGTGTTTATAAACAAAGACGGCATCAAGATAACGGTCAACAACAGTTTGAGAATGCTTCCAAACTATGACCTTGTTGAAAAAATGAAACAGCAGCACGGTGATAAAATAACGTGCATTTCCATTGGCCCCGCCGGGGAGATGAAAATGAGCGCTGCTTCTATCGCTATTACAGACATGGAGCTAAGGCCGACACGGCATGCAGGTCGTGGGGGCGTTGGGGCGGTCATGGGTTCCAAGGGAGTTAAAGTTATCGTTCTAGACGACACGGGCATGAAAATGCGCTCTGCCAAGGATCCCGAGAAGTTTAAGGATGCCAATAAGAGATGGGTTGAAGGTTTGAAGAAGCACCCTGTTACCGGCCAGGGGCTCCCGGCGTATGGAACCAACGTGTTGACAAACGTTCTCAATGAGGCCGGAGGCTATCCGACTTACAATTTCAAAGAAGGCCGTTTCGAAACCGCTCATAAAATCAGCGGAGAAACTCAGGCGGAAACCGAAACAGCACGAGGAGGTCTGGCCACCCACGGATGCCACCGGGGATGCGTCATTCAATGCTCTGGGACATATAACGATAAAGACGGCCATTTTTTGACCAAACAACCGGAATACGAGACTGTTTGGGCTCATGGCGGGCAGTGCGGCATCTGCGATCTCGACGCTATTGCACAGATGGACTTTATGGACGACAATTACGGTCTTGACACAATCGAGATGGGAGTCACTATTGGGGTGGCCATGGAAGCGGGCCTTGTTAAATTCGGAGACGCGGAGGGCGCTATCAACCTGCTGAAGGAAGTGGGCAAAGGCACCCCGCTTGGACGCATCCTGGGTAATGGGGCGGCAGTGACGGGCAAAGTTTTTGGCGTAGAAAGAGTCCCCGTAGTAAAGGGCCAGGCAATGCCCGCTTACGATCCACGTGCCGTTCAAGGCATCGGTGTAACTTATGCCACCAGCACCATGGGTGCGGATCACACTGCTGGGTACGCCGTAGCAACAAACATCCTGGGGGTGGGCGGCAAAGTCGATCCGCTAAAACCCGGAGGTCAGATCGAGCTTTCGAGGAATCTGCAGATTGCCACAGCCGCGATTGACGCAACAGGTATGTGCCTATTCATTGCCTTCGCCATTCTTGATCAACCGGAAACGTTCCAGGCTCTTCTCGACCTTCTAAATGCTTTCTATGGCCTGAACCTCGACGCCAACGGTGTGGCGGATCTCGGCAAAACCATCCTGAAAATGGAAAGAGACTTCAATACCAAGGCGGGATTTGTGCAGAGCACGACCGGCTGCCGCGATTCTTCAAAAACAGAGAAGGTACCTCCGCACAATGTCGTTTTTGAGGTTAAGGACGAAGAGCTGGACAGCTTATACAACTGGTAAGCACTGTCTGCCGCATTCCCCTTTTATATTGAGGAGGTGATAAAGTAGTTTGATTTATTTAACATCTCAACAAAAGAACTGTTTTAAGCGAGGGGCCGCCGGAACGGGTCCCACAGTGACTCGTTCCAGGCGGCCCAGGAGCGGCCCGGTAATGGTTGGGCCATTTTTACATGCGGACAAAGAGGACGCGGTCAATAAGGGAAATGAAAGTCTTCCCACACCAGAGCTTCAAATCTCAGTGAATGCAGCCCAACTCCCGAAGTTTTTTCAGCTTCTGCAGCAGGGAATTATCCTCAGGAGGGAAGTTGGTTGCAGCGTAAAATCATTCCTTTATCACCAACTGCAACTGAGCGGCGAATTTGTTGAAGATAAAATACAGACTATCTTTCTTGACGGAAAGCCGGTTGACGACCTTGATTCAGCATATGTAAAAGACGGTTGTTCTCTGGCTCTTTCCGCTGCAATGCCGGGATTGGTTGGCGCTACCATGCGCAGGAGAGGCTACTATGCATCGCTTCGTGCCCAGATTTCCCACGGTTCGGAAGCGGAGAATCCTTCCTCAACAGCGGAGGGATACGTTACTTTGAAGCTCTTTAATCTTGTCACGGAGTTTCTGGGGAAAACTCTTCTTCAAAATGGCGTTCTTGTTAAAAGAAAGAATCTTGAAGACTTCATGAGCCGGTGGTCTCATCCGGGATTGGAGAATATTGGAGCAACCCGTGACGGGAAGCCGTTGGATTGGAAAACGTTTCTAGCCACCAGCAGTGCCGATGATCTGGTCCTTTTGCGGTTGAAGATTCCATAGGGGCCGGCAGTGTTGGGTGGAATCATCATTTATCCCAAATTCAGCAGTTCATAGATATTCAATTCGGTATCAAAATAGAGCAGCTTATGGCTGAGGATTTCGCCGATGCCGGTCAGTAGTTTAACGACCTCCTGGGCCTGAATTGCTGCCGCCAGAGCCGGTGTGGCGGCCGGATTGCCCACTTCGGCCTCAATTCCCTTGTCCGAACCGCCCGTTGTTTTATAAATCTTTTCCAGTCCCGGACCAGTGGGCAATATGATCCCGACCTGACCGGTCAACCCGGCAATGGCGGCATGTACCAACGGAATTTTCAGCCCTTGGGCCTTCCGGCAGAGCAGCAACCGGGAGTTGATCGAATCCAGGGCGTCGACAACGACATCCATCCCGGACAACAATTCTACCGCGTTGTCTTCGTTAAACATCGCAGCTACAGCGTGGATCTCTACGTCGGAATTAACCTCAGCAACCCTGGCCGCTGCAACGGCCGCCTTATTCATCCCAATGGTCCGCTCAGTGGCTAATAGCTGCCGGTTGAGATTATGCAGCGCAAAACTGTCGCCGTCGATAATCCGCATGAAGCCTACCCCCTGCCGGGCCAGCAGTTCGATAACGTTTCCGCCCAAACCACCGGCTCCGACAACGGCGACACGGGACTGGAGCAAACGCTTCTGCCCGTCAACACCGACGGTCCCGATATTCCGCAGGTATCTCTCCGGAATCTCACCTTTGGCCAGCAATGCCAGCGAATCTTCCCGGGACATCTAACCACCCCCTACTGCGGGGAACAAGCCCAAGCGATCACCTTCGGCGAGTACCTGATCAAGAGGGCTGCTAACACCGTTGACCATCAATAAATGAACTTCATTGGCGTCAACCCGCACTTTGGCGATCACATCAGCCGCTGTGCTGCCCTCAGGCACATCAACGGCAAGAACTCCCCCGGCGGTAGACAGAGCATGCCGTCTTAGCGTGGCGTACAAACGGACTTCTATTCGCATACTAATTTGCTCCACTTTTGCGAGAAGTCATCCAGCCAATATGAGTGAACGAAAAAAGTGATCAGCCCTTGTAAACGTGGGTTAATCCAGGAACAAGAATCCATCAGAGCAGGGTCACCACCAAGGAAGCAGATCATGGAAAAGTGTATCACGTATGTCTGCCTTGATCTTCATAAAAACTCCATCTCGTTGCATTTGCAGATGAATGCGGTGGCGTTGCGAGCCTCCATCCTTTTCAATAGGATATACTTTCCGTAAAATATTGTTCGCCTGACTGCTATCTTGGTCTACAATACTTACTCTTTGCTTTTTGAAGTATGCTTGGCTTTCCGTAAAAATGCAAAAGAAGCGGGAAAGATGCTGGAGGACAAGTGAGGTCTTCGGAAATCTGTCGAGTTTATGAAAATAAGGCCTTACGCGAAGAGGAGGGCGGACTCATAAGGCCGGGCGGCCTGGAAATGACGCAAAGGGCCGTTACGCTCTCATCCTTACGCCCTGGCTCCCTGGTACTGGATATCGGGTGCGGGACCGGCGCCGCCATGGATTACCTTACAGGAAGGTGTGCATTGCGCGCCTTTGGAATCGACCTTTCAAGCTTGCTCCTGGCCCAGGGTCACGAGAAAAACCCCGGATTGCCCCTGGCGCGGGCATCAGGGGCAGACCTTCCATTCGCCGATGCCAGCGTGGACGCTGTGCTTGCGGAATGCAGTCTTTCTGTCATGGACAACGTCGAGAAGGTGCTCTATGAGTGCTCAAGGGTTTTGAAACACGAAGGCTTTTTGCTGGTGCAAGATGTTTATGCGCGCAGGCCTGATTGCGGAGAAGGACTGTCTGGGTTGCCCGTCAGATGCTGTCTGACCGGCGCCGTTTCCAGGCAGCAATGGGCCGGGAGGCTCGAGAGAAGCGGGTTTGCAGTCCTCTTTTGGGAGGACCATTCGCTCGCGCTGAAAGAATTTGCGGCCCGGCTGATTTTCTCGCACGGTTCCCTGGAAACTTTGTGGCGCCGCTCCAGTAGCACGCCGGAGATCGAGAAAGGCCGCGAAATCCAATGTGCGGTATCGTCTGCAAAACCCGGATACTTTCTCGCCGTGGCGAAAAAAATAACAGGTGCTGCCAACGGAGTAAAACCATGACCGAGGAAATGATACGGATGATACAACTGGCGCATCAAGGGTTCTATTGCAGCCAGATTCTGCTTATGATGGGCCTTGAAGCCCAAGGGAAGGAAAACCCCGACCTCGTCCGGTCTATGGCGGGCCTTGCGGGAGGGCTCGGGTTTTCGGGTGAGGTGTGCGGCGTCCTGACAGGGGGAGCATGCCTGCTTGGGCTCTACGCGGGAAGAGGAACACCCGATGAGGAGGAAAATGAACGGCTCAACATGATGATCTCCGAGCTTGTGGAATGGTTTACTGCTCAATATGGCCTCATGTATGGCGGGATTCGCTGCGAGGACATCCTTGGGGACGATCCGGCCGCACGGACCACTCGCTGTCCTGCCATTGTCCTCGGGACTTATGAGAAGATCAAAGGTTTGCTGGCAGAAAACGGTTTCGATCTCTCTGGTGACCGGTAATGACTGGAGATGTCCTGCTTTCGGCTACGGAGAGCATCTGCCCGGAATGCATTCGGAAACTGGAAGCCCAAAGAGTGATGCGCGGAGACGATGTGATTCTGCGCAGGGAGTGTCCGGATCATGGCCTGTTCGAGACCGCGATATGGCGAGGCGATCCGTTTTTCGGCTTCTGGCAGCATCCAAAAACGCCCGCCTATCCAAAAGCGCCGTTTACTTCCGCCGAAAAAGGCTGCCCCTGGGACTGCGGACTTTGCCCCGAACATCGCCAGCACACTTGTACGGCCCTGATCGAAGTGACTCAGCGCTGTAACCTGAGATGCGCATTTTGTTTCGCCAATGCCGGAACAGGCGATTCGAAAGACCCCGGTCTGCACACGATAAAATTATGGTACGAGCGGTTGCTCTCAGCGGGTGGTCCTTACAACATACAGCTCTCGGGCGGAGAGCCAACGCTACGGGAGGACCTGCCTGAAATCGTTGCACTGGGCCGCTCTCTTGGCTTTTCCTTCATCCAGGTTAACACCAACGGCCTTCGGCTTGCAGAGCGTAAATCGTATGCAAAAGAACTCAAAGACGCCGGTGCAGCCTCGATTTTCCTGCAGTTTGACGGCGTAGAGGACCCTACATATAAAAATCTTAGAGGCCGGCCGCTGCTGCATGAAAAAAAGCTCGCCGTGCAACACTGCGCTGAGCACGGGCTGGGGGTTGTCCTTGTCCCAACGCTCGTGCCCGGAATAAATATCCATGAGATCGGCGCAATACTGCGAGCTTTTTTTTCATGCAGCAGCGGCCGGCCTCTAAGATTTTTATATGTAGGGTCCTCTACGCCGTCAAACTGCAGGAAAATCGAGGTGGCTCGCGGCGGGTTCGGTTTCTTTGCATACGATTACGCTCTGCAAGCCGAAGGCCGTTGGTGTAGCCTGGATGAAGGAAAAGCCAGGAGAGCGGCCCGTGCGACGATTTCAGGCAGGTGCCTCCCGTAGCGTTGGCTCTCCGCCCCGAGAGCTGTTTGTTGTAAGGACCACCCGCTGAGAGCGACCGCTCGTACCGTTAGTGTGCGGATAGGGGTTCTTCGAATCGCCTGTTCCGGCATTGGCGAAACAAAATGCGCATCTCAGGTTACAGCGCTGAGTCACTTCGATCAGGGGCCGTGCAAGTGTGCTGGCACCTCCGCAGTCCCAGGGGCAGCCTTTTCGGCGGAAGTAAACGGCGCTTTTGGATAGGCGGGCGTTTTTGGATGCTGCCAGAAGCCGAAAAACGGATCGCCCTCCGCCGTGCTGTGGCCGCTGCGACGGGCCATAATCCGCTGCGCAGAATCACATCGTCTCCGCGCATCACTCTTTTGGGGTCCAGTTTCCGAATGCATTCCGGGCAAGTGCTCTCCGTAGCCGAAAGCAGGACATCTCCAGTGATTACCGGTCGCCGGGGGATCGAAACCGTTTTCTGCCGGCAAGCCTTTGATCTTCTCATAAGTCCCGAGGACAATGGCAGGACAGAGTGGTCCGGTGCACCCAGATAATCCAGGATATCCTGCGCAGCAAATACCCGGCATACATGAGGCCATATTGAGCAGTAAACCATTCCACAAGCTCGGAGATCCATCATGTTGAGCCGCTCATTTTCCTCCTCATGGGTGTTCCTCTTCCCCGCGTAGAGCCCAAGACGGCATTCTGCCCCTGTCAGGACGCCGCACACCTCACCCGAAAACCCGAGCCCTCCCGCAAGGCCCGCCATAGAAAAACGAGGTCGGGGTTTCCTTCCCTTGGGCTTCAAGGCCCATCGTCAGCAGAAAATCAGCTGCAATTAGAACCCTTGATGCACCGTTGTATGGTGCGTACTGGTCATGGTTTTACTGCATTCACGCACCTGTATTTTTTTCGCCACGGCGAGAAAGTATCCGGGTTTTGCAGACGATACCGCACATTGGATTTCGCACCTTATTAATCTCCGGCGCTTGCTCTGGAGCGGCGCCACAAAGGTTCCAGGGAACATTGCAAGAAAATCAGCCGGGCGGAAAATTGTTTTTAAGCGCGAGCGAATGCGTCTGCAAAAAGAGGACTGCGAACCCACTTTTCTAAAAACTCTCCGGCCCATTGCTGTTTGGAAAGTCGGCACCAGTCAGACGGCGTCTGACGGGCAAGTTCAACATAGTCCTTCTCCGCAATCAGGGCCTCAACGCATAAACATCTTGCCGCGGCAAAAAGCCTTCGTGTTTCAAAACCCTTGAGCACTCATCCAGCACCTTCTCGACGTTGTCCATGACAGAAAGACTGCATTCCGCAAGCACAGCGTCCACGCTGGCATGGGCTCCTGGAAGGTCTGCCCCTAATGCCCGCGCCAGGGCGATCCGGGGTTTTTCTCGTGACCCTGGGCCAGGAGCAAGCTTGAAAGGTCGGGGGGGGGGACACCTTCCTGTAAGGTAATCCATGGCGGCGCCGGTCCCCGCGCCCGATATCCAGTACCAGGGAGCCAGGGCGTAAGGATGAGAGCGTAACGGCCCTTTTCGTCATTTCCAGGCCGGCCGGCCTTATGAGTCCGCCCTCCTCTTCGCGTAAGGCCTTATTTTCATAAACTCGACAGATTTCCGAAGACCTCACTTGTCCTCCAGCATCTTTCCCCGCTTCTTTTGCATTTTTACGGAAAGCCAACAACTAGAAAAAGCAAAGAGTGGGTTTTGTAGACCAAGATAGCAGTCAGGCGAACAATATTTTACGGAAAGTATATCCTATTGAAAAGGATGGAGGCTCGCAACGCCACCGCATTTGGTTCTGCCAAATGCAACGAGATGGAGTTTTTATGAAGATCAAGGCAGACATACGTGATACACTTTTCCATGATCTGCTTCCTTGGTGGTAAAAAACTCTGATGGATTCTTGTTCCTGGATTAACCCAGCATTTGCAAAGAGCTAGTCACTTTTTTCGTTCACTCATATTGGCTGGATGACTTCTCAGCAAAAGTGGAGCAAATTAGTATGCGAATGGATCTCCCGTTTGTACGCCACGCTCTAAGACGGCATGCTCTGTCTACGGCCGAGGAGGTCTGAGCGTTGATGTGATTGAGGGCAGCACAGCGGCTAATGTGATCGCCAAAGGTGGTGGTTGGACGACGCCAATGAAGTTCATTTATTGATGGTCAACGGTGTTAGCAGCCCTCTTGATCAGGTACTCGCCGAAGGTGATCGCTTGGGCTTGTTACCGCAGTAGGGGGCGGTTAGATGTCCCGGGAAGATTCGCTGCGGCATTGTTAGCAAAGGTGAGATTCCTGAGAGATACCTGCGGAATATCGGGACCGTCGGTGTGAACGGGCAGGAGCGTTTGCTCCAGTACAAGACAATG
>CAVRZU010000140.1:0-14021 GCA_963725365.1 uncultured delta proteobacterium
ATTAATTACAGTATCGAAGTCGCGGCAATCTACAATCTAAAATCTAAAATTATTCAGTGGCGCCCGCGCGCAAAAGGCATTCCTGCGCTTTTTCCGCAAAGCCGCGCAGCTTGTAAATAGCGCCGAGGCGCCCCCAGCTTTCAGGCTCAAATGCCCGTAGCGCATGGCTGTTTCAGCGCAACTGGGCAACCGGAATATTTTCGAACAGGAAAGCCTTTGTGCCCAGCCATTCCCAACTCCTGCCGACTTCCGATTTTTGCGGGGCGGAGGAATTTATCAACTTCAGGGCATTTTGGCGGTCGTTTATGCAAAATAAGCTGTAAGCCATGTGCAGGACCAACTCGGAGTAGCTTGGCAACGCTTGCGTAGGGAAAAGGCTGGGAACATATTTTTTCCCTGAAACTCCCCTGAAAACTTCAAGCGCCTCCCGGTGTTTTCCCAACCGCTGGTAGATGATCCCCATCTGGAAGTTATGGAGCGGACTTTCGCCGACCAGGCTTCTGACCGGCCCAGGCAGCTCAGGCACCTGTCGTCCTCTTCCAGCTTTAAGCTCTCCTTTGCCAGGAAAGGTAACCCTCAGGGATAAGGTTGTGATTGGATTTTTCCTTATCGAAACGCTCCAGGGCAGCCTCCATGCTCCGTACGGCTTCCCTTGATTTTCCAGCGGCGCATATGTAACGGCAAGAAAAAAATGCAGTGCCCCATCGTCTCCCCATCCGCTCTTTCCTTCTCCATAACGGCCAGATTGCGCCATGCCTTGGCCAGGCGGGTCTGTTTGGTCACATACCCCAAATGAGTGACCAAGATGTCCGTAGCCGCAAACTCAAGCCCGGCCCTTACGGCGCTTGGGAATATCTGTTCATGTAGTGTCCTCTCGAACCGCACATTGTTGGGATGGGAATACAGCGCAATTGCTTGCAGCAACTCACGGGCGCATCCGTCTGATGGTTTTCCAAAACGAAATAGAAGGCTTTGCGGCCATCGAAGTGCGATTTAAGGGATACTATGTGCCCCTGATTTTCAGGGCTGATCCGGTCGTCCGCATCGAACCAGAGCTGATAGCTCTTTGCGGCCCTCGACATGGCGAAATTTCTTGCGGCTGAAAAATCGTCTATCCACTTGAAATCATAAATCCGGTCGGTAAACCGGGCGGCGATTTCTTTCGTATCATCGCTCGAGCCGGTATCGACAACGATGATTTCGTCGGCAAAAGGGGTGAAGCTTGACAGTGCATCCGCAATATTTGCCGACTCGTCTTTTACGATCATGCAAACCGAGAGGCCGGGGGGTCGGGACATTGGATTTAGTCCATAAAGGGTTTGAACGCTTCAGTCCCGTTCCGGATGGATTCAAGCATTTCGGAGCAGGGGCCGTGTGAGGGGTCGATGCTCAGAGCCTGACCGAGAATACTTTCGGCTTCATCCTTCTGCCCGATAGCGCAGTGAAGCGAGGCTAGCACGTGAAGGGATTCAGGCGACGGGGGTTTGATCATTAGCGCTCTTTCCACCGCGTGGCTTGCGCCCTTCAAGTCGCCGGCTTTGCCCAACTCCCTGGCGGTATTTAAATAGATATCCGCCACATGGCGGGATAGACCCTCAGGTTTCCAGTCCGGTTCGGCATTGCGGCGAATCAGCGACTCAAATTCGATCCACGCCTCGTTATCTTGAGGCGACCTGCGCAGGTATTCCCTGTAGACTTCGATGGCGGCGTCGATATGGCCCGCCCTGGCAAGCCCCTTGGCGCTGTTTCCCAGGATTGCGGCATCTTCGGGCTTAAGCTCGTGCGCTTTGTGGAAGTGTTCAAGGGCTTCCGCGATCTTTCCGCCCTGAAAATAGATCACGCCCAGGTTATTGTATGCCTCGGCCATCCGTGGGTTTTCCTCAATAGCCATTTGGAAGCAGGCTACCGCATGGGCCACACTCCCGCGTCCGAACACAATTTCGCCATGCTGGTTCAAAAATTGGGCTGAGCCATCGGATCCATCCTGATTTTCCGGCTTTTCTTGCTTAACGGCCGGCTCGAGTATCGAGCGAATCTTCTGATCCTGTGGATTTTTTTCCAAATAGGACTCGATCACCTCTTTGGCGAAATCCTCTTTGCCCAGCGCCGAGAAAAGACCGGCGCACGAGAGTACCGTCTCCCTGTCCCCCGGTTCAAGCTCCAGGGCTCTTGTGTCATCGAGTTGAGGGCGTCTTCGGTCTTGCCCTGCGCCCTGTAAACATCGCTCAACCTGCAGTGGGCCTTTGCATTGAACGGATCATATTTGAGCACATTGCCAAAGAACCCGGCCGCCTCCGAGTGCTTGCTCTCGCCAAGGGCTGCTTCACCCTTTTCAAACCAACCCTGAGAAGATATCTGCTCGCCTTCGGTTTCCCAACTGGCTATATCCATGCCGTTCTCCCTTAACGTTTAAAAGCCGGTCCTGCCGTTCCTCGATCCCGTGAATGGAGGGGCAGCCATTGGTTGCATGCCGCCTCCGCCAGTTTTTTGACCCTCTTAAAAGCCGAGCCATCGGGCAATTATGCACGCATGGAGGCCGATATAGCCTGCACACTTGATTACCTCGGCCCTCCACGCATAAGCCTTGAGATACTGACGCAGGCGCTATCGATGCAAAATATTGGCCAGCCGGGAGAATTTATGAATACATTTCGAGAAACGGAGGTTAGTGCTAATATAGACAACGGAAAGACGGGTGCCCTGAATGGTCAAGACACTATCCGGCATAGAAAAATAGCTACCAGACCACCGTGACCGGATATTCTGAAAAAATTCGATCTTTGCTGATCAAAACGAAACGCCAGAGCGTGTGGTGTAAGCCTGAGAGGATCGCAATCCCACCAGATGAAGGCATGGGTGTCCAGGAGCAGCTTCATGCCCTTCCCGTCCGGAATTCATCGGGAAGTGGCTCATCAAAGTCTTCGCTGGTCCAGATTGCTCCGGCATGTGGTCCGGCCACCCTCTGCCCGACCGGCACTAGACGAGCTATGGGAGTATCACCTTCCGTGAGCACCACTTCCGTCCCCTGTGCCACGAGCGACAATAAAACTTGCAAATCCGGCGGCTCTTTTCTGACATCGATGGTCCTGGTAAGCATGGGTCTTTCTCCTGCCTGGGCTAAGTTGCCCTTTGATCTATTTTAATGCAGAAAGGATGACCTGTGCATAACTATTGTGGGCCGCTAACGTTCCAACCTTCGGTTCGGCGCCGGGCGATCAGATAGTGTGGTTGCGCAGGTTGCACGCACCACCTGTGCATTGTGAGCTATCTCTCTCCCGTGAAATGCTCAAGATGGTGTATGAGCAGTAACGGTACTGGACTGGAGCCGGCAGAGCGCCACACCCGATAATGGAATTAGCCGAAAGATGAGACATTACGGTGAAGTAAGCGGAGGACTTTCCCGAGGAAAGCGAAAACGATTTATTTTTCGAATATAATTTTTTTGATCGGGACGACTGGATTAGAACCAGCGGTCGCTCTTTACCAGTGGCTGTCCGGACACACGGTGGAACACAAGTGGAATATGTGACATGGAGGGGGCGGGATTGCTTGCGCATCCCTTTCTCATTTTCAGCGAATGCGGGAGTTGATCCCAAAATCTTCAGCATCAGGGAAGACTCTCGGACGCATATTGTCTCCTGACAACAATTAAGATTTTTGACACAAGAATTCGCGTCTATGATATCAAGGGCTTGGCTATGTCATAAATCAAGGACAAAAGAGAATATGAAAATCGGCTATGTGCGGGTCTCCACAGAAGACCAAAACCCCGACTTGCAATTGACGGCTTTGAAGCGGGCAGGGTGCGGCAAGATATTCACCGATAAGGCCACGGGTACAAACACCACACGGCCCGCGCTGGAAAAATGCCTTAAGGCTCTCAAGGCCGGTGACGTGCTGACGGTCTGGAAACTCGACCGGCTGGACCGGTCACTGCGTGACCTTCTCGCCCTGCTGGATGATCTGAAAGCGCGGGGCGTGGCCTTCCAGTCGTTAACGGAAGCAATCGACACGGAAACGCCCACGGGCCGCGCCCTGTGGCAAATGGTGGGGTGATTGGCAGAACTTGAACGGTCTTTGATTCAGGAGCGGACAAAGGCGGGCAGGGCGGCGGCTATGGCTCGCGGGGTGCGGATGGGCCGCAAGCGGTTACTATCCGCGCAACAGGTCGTCCACGCCCGCAAGCTGATAGAGCAGGGGGAAGGCCCTGACAATGTGGCTCAATCGCTCAACGTCTCGCGCCGGACGCTTTACAGGGCTTTAAGCGGCACAATTCCCAGCAAGCAAAAAAGCGAGTAAAAACAGAGGGCAAAACTTCCCAGTTTGTTGTAAATTGTCCAGGTTTAATCGTTCAGCATCAATATCTCTTTTATTCTGCCCTTAAAATAATGGAGTGAGGTTTCATGCTTAAAAAGTATCTGGGGTCCGTCCTTCTTATCTTCTGCCTTGCTGCCTGTGCTCACCAACTCAAGCTGGTTGATATGGAATCGGCCCAAGTCATCTACGGCACTTATAACAAGGCCGACCGAAGCGTGATTATCACCCTGCCAACCGGGGAAGTTCTAACAGGGCAATATTCCGCTCTGTCCAATGCTTCCGTTTCGGTAGGTTCTCTTTTTTACGGTTCAAAAGTGGCCACAGGGTATTCAGTTAGTGAAGGAGGAACCTCGAAAGCCTATGCGATTCTGACAGGGGATCGCGGTACAATCATGGAAATCATGGTTGATTACAGTGCGTGGAATCATCAAGGATACGGAGAGGCCAGGACCAAAGACGGGAAAGTATATAAAGTCCAATTCTAAGCAAATTGTTCGTTTCAGAAAACCTAAACCCCCTTTGCGGTCATGGGAGTCATATCTATGCTAGACATTAAAGAACTGGTACGTTCAAGTATTCCCTTGAATGGAGATTGCTCTGGAATATATTTTCTGTTTAATAATGATGAGCTAGTCTATATCGGATGTGGTTGGAATTGCTTCTTACGTGTGGCCGAGCACACTCGTGAAGATATGATATTTACTAGCTTTCAATTCATCGAATATATTGAGGATGAACAAAAGTATGTTACCCGCGAGGAAGAACTTATTGCAGAGTTTAAAAAGCAGTTTAAAAAAAAGCCAAAGTACAATGAAGTTCCGCATCCTCGAAAGTACAGTAAATCAGTACGCCGTCCAATGCGTCCTCAAAATATCAAATAACTAGACAAAAGAGCGTGAATTGTCCTTAAAGGAAAAACCGGCCTCAGCACCGGCGCGGGTTTGCGAGGCGTGAAAAACACCGAAAACTAGACAAAATGGCGAACTGCCCGAAAAAGAGCTTGCCTCTTGCAATAATGTACTATAAATGATACATTCCTTTTTACGGGGTGGTTCATGGCTGGTCAGCACTTGAAAGAAATACCCGTTGTCTTCTATCGAACTTCGACCGGCGTTGAGCCGGTCAGGGATTGGTTGCGTGGCTTGCCGGATGACGACAGGCAAACTATCGGCATCGACCTTGCGACCGTGCAAGTAGGCTGGCCGGTCGGAATGCCGCTGTGTCGTTCTCTTGGCGGCGGACTATGGGAAGTACGCAGCCATTTGCCGAGCCACCGCATTGCGCGGATACTGTTTTTCGTCCACGAGGGACTAATAGGCGTCGTAAACGGGTTTATCAAGAAAACACAGAAGACGCCATCGGACGAGATCGAATTGGCTCGAAAGCGGATGAAGGAGATGACATCATGAGCAAAAAAAACCAACATTGGGGATCGACGCTTGACAATTTTTTGCGCGAGGAAGGCATTTACGAGGCGGCAAAGACCGAGGCTGTTACGCGGGTAATTTCGTGGCAGCTTGCCGAGGAAATGCGGAAGCGAGGCATGACTAAAACACAAATGGCCGAGCAGATGCACACGAGCCGAGCGCAGGTTGACCGCATTCTTAAGGCAAAAGGGAATGTTACTATTGAGACGCTTCAACGCGCCGCCGCGCTTGTTGGGCGCGAACTCCGCCTTGAATTAGTTTAGTCTGCCTTTTTGTCCAGTTATAAGCCTGTTGGCCTGACCGCAAACCCGCGCCGGTGCTGAGGCCGGTTTTTCCTTTAAGGACAATTCACGCTCAATTGTCCAGTTCTTAAAAAACGAGTTGCCCAAGGTGCTTGGCAACGATACTCATTTAGTGCCCGAATTTACGAATTGAGCACCACGAGGTGAATAACAGAGAAACAATTCTTTAGGAGCGTTTGGAACGCGTTCGATAAAAGACATACTGATCGCTTTCTGTGGATCATCTGAGCAACATCCGCCCCAGTCAGCCACTACCTCATACCGATTATCATCCCTTTTTATAACGAATATGCCGGGCTCGTTCATATCAAACTCAGCCTCAACGATAAACCAATCATCTATGTTATCCAGCACTCTGAGTCTTAAAACCTTTGTTTCTATTCGCGGCCCCCCCTTTTCAGCTTCGGCATCCGCCCTAGCTTGAGAAAAGTTGGTTATGGCTCTGCTGACCAGTTCATATTCCGAGGAGCTTGGCTCGACATGCTTGAGCATAACCAACTCAGACAACCGTACCTCGATGGTTTTCTCTTTATGGTGAGGGATTCCACCTGTGATAACAGACAAGGTGTTTGGGGGAACGATCTTAAAAGCAGGATCGGTGATCGGGCCTACATAATCGTCCATTCGGTGAATACTTCGGGTGCTTGCCGCCATGAAATCTATCGGTGAATGCCAAGGTTGATGTCCCCCGGAGCTTGACAGACTGTAGATAAAGAACTTTGAGTCAGGTGTCCAAGCCGCCTGCTCAACAACGAACCCATGTTCACGATCTTCTGATGCATAGCTTTGAGACAACAACAAAGAACCATCTACCGAAAGCATTTCAATCCGACTCTCACCCGATATGGGGAGAGGGATGACGAGCGCATTCAAAATGCCATCGGGAGAAGGATATTTACGAAGTTCACCAGCATGCGCACCAGAAACGAACAGGAAGAGGATACCAGCAACCAATAGAGCGATAAGAGAAAGTTTCATGTATTTATCTACACTCGATAAGGTTGGTAAGGTTTCCAGCTCCTCATAACCGGACAATTTACAAAGTGTCCAGGTTCGCACGCTGTTTTTACTCGCTTTTTCGCTCGCCGGCAATTTGGACTGAATTGTCCGGTTCATGCAAGAGGTTCAAAAAGTATTGCAGGAATTCTTCGTCGCAACCCAGCCCCCAGATTAGGAGCGGGTCCCCTCTCTGTCCAAATTCGTTGCGGACGTTCAAGGGTAATGACGGACGCCTGTTACGTGCGTGGTGGAGTGTAATTCGTCCAGGCGCCCGGCATGCCCTTGATTGCGGAGCTACATTTAAAAAAGCAGTTGGAGGCCGTTCCTTCTGTGCTCCCTTCCCCTGAGCTCCTCGCGAATCCCCTCTCACTTGATTTTGAGGGGTTCGAGAGGAACTCAAGGCTTGGGGGCATTGGTCGGGAGCGGCTCTCGTGGTGTTTGTTCAGGTGCATCAGCGTTGATAGCGGAAAGACCGCAAAAGCGAAGCCGGCAGAATTCCGGGAAATGAGGATTCTCTAATGGCGGCACGATCATGACAGGCGGTTGCGAACCCAAGCTGGATCACGCCGACAATCGAGTATTGCATAAACTCGAATTGTCCCGTCCTGTAGCTTATAGTAAATGCCAAAGGGGAATCGCTTGGCTAGAAGCCGATAATACCCGAAGAATACTGTGTGAATTCCGGCGTAAAGACGCAGTGATTCGATATCGGCGAAGATTGAATCGAGAAAGTATTCTCCCAGTCCTTTAGACTGCCGCTCATAGAAAGCAAACCCATCGATGAGATCTTGCTCGGCCTCATCAAGAAGCTTGATTCTCATTCGACGGATTTCCTGATCCTGCTCTTGGCGTCAGCCAGATCGGTGAAACCGGCCTTGCCTTCCCGGACACGTTTCTCTCTGGCTGAGAGGACACCCTCATGCCAAGCCGGGGGGGATACGTCTTCGGGATTATGACAGAGGTCATCCCATAATAGCTCCATAGCCGCAAGCTTGTCCTCGGTAGTCATTTTATCCAACGGAAAGACAAACTCCATACATGCCTCCTCTTTATACTTTATACATTGTAAATAGCGCATCCCTAATAAAACATCAATGCAAACCCGAGACAGGCTGAGGCACTTTCATCTTCCGCGGATTACTCCGGGAATACGCCGTCCGGGGTGGAACACAAGTGGAACACGCCAAAAAGAAAGCCCCTAATGTAAGGGGCTGAATTCTTCAAACTTTTGATCGGGACGACTGGATTCGAACCAGCGGTCCCGGGACGAGGCGGAGAGAGGGCCGATTTATCGCCGGCGCCTCCTCCGCAACTCCTATATGTTTACGGCTCAACCAATTCATACGCAGCGCAGGCGCCTTTATATCTGCGTTGCAACCTCGGCAGGCACGGCGTAACCGTCGATGGCAGGATCATCAGCGCCCACTTCCGAAAGTTGAAGGCTCTTTGTCTCGGGGCTGAACCACAGGCTCGCGAAAGTAATCATTGCCCCGATTGTCAAAATCACTGCGGGTGAAAGCCACATGTCCTGTTTTTCGATAGCCGCTATCGCGGGAATGCTGTGGGCCCACCAGACATAAACGCCAAACCACGCTCCCAGAAGCGCGCCCGAAGAGTACCCGAATCCAACGCCCACTGCTCGCCGTTTCGTCGGGAACCGTTCCGACAGGTAGGCCGGAACGACTCCCCAGGCAAGTTTGAGCATTGCGGCCATTGTTGCGCCCAGGACTGCAAGCCGGATATTTCGGGCAATGGCAGCGTTATAGAGCACGTAGTAGGATGGAACGCCGAACAGGATCAGGAAAATGCAATAGTTCATGGTCAGGCGCTTTCTTCCAATGATATCGGATAGCCATCCGTAGAAATTGTAGCCCAGGAATGCCATAAAAAGGGCGAAACCGTAGATAAGGCTGTAGGTCGTGGCGTCGAAACCTCTTCCGCCCAGGGTCAGGATATTGGGAAGGAACCCATAGACGGAGTAATCCGTGAGGAAAAGTCCCGTCATAAAGGCGAAAACCTGCACGAAATCCCAGAGCGCCGGAGGTTTGAACATGCTAAGAAACGGCGCCTTCTCAATTGTTCCGAGCGCTTGGGCTTTTTTGAATTCAGGAGACTCCGGCAGGGACTTTCTTATATAGAGCGCCAGGAATACGGGCATGACGCCGGTCAAAAAGGCCAAACGCCAGCCGTATCGAAGCATGGCGTCACTGCCCAGGATATGTGAGATCAGTGCAAACACCAAAGAAGCGAAAACATATCCCAGAGGGAACCCCGATTGGATGAAGCCGCCTACGAGCCCGCGACGCCCGGAAGGAGAATGCTCTATTGCGAAAGTGTGCCCGATGGCATATTCCCCGCCGAAAAAGCAACCCATCGCAAATCTCAGGACGCAAAAGATTACATAGGCCCAGACCCCGCACATTGCCTGAGTTGGAAGCGCAGCGGAGATTAGCGACATTAGTCCGACCCCGCCTATGGTAAAGACCAGCAGCCCCCGACGGCCCAGCTTATCGGCGTAATGTCCGAAAATAGCCGAGCCTACCGGCCTGGCGGCCATTGTTATCGAATAGGTGAAAATAATCTTGATGTACTGCCACGATTCGGACCCCCCGGGGGCTGAGAACACTTTTACCAGAATGGGCGCCATGATAAGCACAAGGGCCATATCATAGGCATCGAGCATGAAACCCAAAAACTGTGAAAGCATTGCCATCCTGGTATCTTTGCTGAATTTGACTTTTATCTCTCCCGACATGACTGACTGTCTCCTTTCAAAGGGTTTAACAACTATAGGCAAAAACAATGCCAGGAACAGCAAGAGGGATATCCGGGAGCCGGTGGGCCGCCCATACCCGGTTGCACGCAATCCGAACTGTATCGAGGCCCCGGGCGGTTGGACCGCCTGCCGGAAACGCCTCTGACTTCGGCGGCGGCAAGAAAAATCCCCCTGCCCCCTTTAGAAAAGTGGGTGATTGGGGCGTCTTTTCATGGTTTTCGGGTGTCCAGGAGGGACATCTGTTTGGAAAAAGCGGCGAATTTCAGCCTCCCATGGAGTTCGCGCGTAATGTGGGATCGGCTGTTTTTGTATTATGGGAGCTTGGCCGCAGCGAAAACATGGAGGGTGGCGGAATTTCGATCGTCTATGGCGGAAAACCGCCATATTGAGTTGTGGTTATGGTGACTTGGCAATATTTCCGGGTTATTCTGGAGCGGTATTTTTTCCGAATGTCCTCCTCTTGAGGTTGCGGTTATGTATCTTCGATTTTCGATTGCCAGAAAATTCATATTTGCATTTCTGCTGCTGGCCATGATGCCGATTGTCGTGCTGGGTTTTTGGACCCTGCGCAGCATGAGGGAAATTGGAGACAGCGCTATCAACAGCACCACCGCCCAACTCGAAAGCCGCGCCAGAGAGTCGCTCGAACTTCGCGCCGTAGAGTTGGCCAAACGCGTCAGCCAGTTTCTCCAATCGCGCGAAGCAGATCTTCTTACGCTAAAGATGCTTCCGCGCGACCCCGAAGTCTATCTTCGTTTTTCTCTCAATCATAGAAGAGACATTTGGGTACGCGATCTTGTCGATGGGAAAGCGGGTGAAATCCATAAAGAACTCCCGCTCTACAAAGAGATTTCTTTCGTAGGCGCCGACGGCACGGAACAAGTGCGCATATTAGACGATCGAATCATAGACAAATCGGGGTTGCGCGATGTCGGCAAGCCCGAAAACACCACCTTCAAATCCGAGAGGTATTTTGAGAAAGCTTCCGTGCTCAAGCCGGACGAGATAAGCGTCTCCCATTTGACCGGCTGGTACGTCAGCCGAGAACAATCCCTGCGGGGGATGACCTCCGAAGGGGTCATCAGGTTCGCGACCCCATGCACGAACGGCCAGGGCCGGCTCGAAGGCGTAATAGTTTTATCGCTCGACCACCGGCACCTGATGGAGCTTACCCAGCACATCCTGCCGACCGAGGAGAGGTTTGCGGTCTCCCCGGATTATTCCAGCGGAAATTATGCCTTTATGTTTGACGACGAAGGCTGGATCATCGCGCATCCGAAGAGGTCCGACATCAGGGGTGTTCTCCCGGATGGGAGCGGTTTCGACACCGGCCCTGGCCACTATACACGTGACCGGCTTATTGCCGGCCAGGCGCCCTTCAATCTCGATCGCGCAAGCTTCATCAACCCGAATTATTCTCTGATAGCCCGCGAGGTGCGGGCGCTGCGCTCCGGCGTAACAAGCACATTCAATGTCGGCGGGACCCAGCGGATAATGGCCTACGCACCCATACTCTACGGCCGCCCCCCCTATGACCGCTACGGCATCTTCGGTGGAATCACCATTGGGGTCGAAACGGCAAAGTTCAAGGAGCCGGCCATGCTGGCTAGTCTCAGGATCGACGAAATGGTTGCCGGGACAAAACAAAACAGCCTTCTTATTCTAACGGCCGCCGCCCTGTTGGCGATCGGTCTCGCCGCCGCTCTTTCAAGGACCTTGACCAGGCCAATTCTCTACCTTGCCCAAAAAGCCGAAGAAATTGCATCCGGCCATATCCCCGATGAAGTAGTAGTGAAAACCGGGGATGAACTGGAAGTACTTGCGGACAATTTCGCCCACATGGCCAGGCAGATTCGGCATCACCAGGAAAGACTGGAGCGGGACCGCAACTTCGTTGAATCCATTGTCACTCACATTACGAATGGAATTATCACGCTGGACGCAGAGGGAAAGATCACATGGTTCAATCCATACAGCGAAGCGGTGTTTGGAATCAGCCGCAATGAGGCCCTGGGCAGGGATTACCGGGAGGTATTCGCAGGGCTGCCTTCCTGGATTGAAACGATCGGGCTATGCCTCTCATCACCGGCATTGGAACAGGGGCCGATTGAATATCGCTGTGTCTTTGACAGTGGAAAGGAGAAGGTCCTGGATGTCCATTTTTCAACCATCAATCCGGAGAGGCAGGACAAGGATGTTTTCCTGGTAATAGTCGGTGACGTTACGCATCGAAAACTTATGGAGGAACACCTCAGGCGGTCCGACCGGCTGATCAGCCTTGGAGTGCTGGCCGCCGGCATCGCTCACGAGATACGCAATCCCCTCACCGGTATTTCACTTCTAATGGACGATTTGCACGACCACCTGCACAATCTGCCCGCCGAACGCGAACTGATTCAAAAGTCACTGCAGGAAATCGACCGGCTCGAAAACCTCATTGATGGCCTTCTTGACTTTGCTGTACCTTCAGAGCAGATTAAGCTCGAATTCAGGCCTCTTGAGGAGGTGCTTCAAAAGACCGGGTTCTTTGTAAAAAAACTATGCAAGAACAGCAATATTTCCCTGCTGGTGCAGCTGGAGGAAGCCCTCCCGATGCTCCGGCTGGACGCCGAGAAATTGCAGCAGGCGCTTTTAAACCTTTTTATGAACGCCATACAGGCCATGCCGCAGGGAGGGGACCTGCGTGTTTCGGTAGAAAAGGTTGCGGCTGAAGATTCCCTTCTTTCCAAATCGGCGGTGCGCATTGCAGTACAGGACACCGGAACGGGCATCTCCCCCGAGGATATCCCGTACGTCTTCGATCCGTTCTTCACCCGCAACGCATCGGGTCACGGCCTTGGGCTGGCCATAGTGCACAGCATTGTTCGTGAACATGGAGGCCGGATTTCGGTATCGAGTCAACTGCTGAAGGGGGCTACTTTTTGGATCGATCTGCCGGTGGTCGAAGCACCGGCTTCAGCTTGAAACGGAAAAACATGGAAAAGATCTTGATCGTAGACGATGAAGCCTTCCTTAGAGAAAACCTGGACAGGATCCTCCAGGAAGAGCGCTATAGCACGACTACCGCCCGCAATGGAAGGAGGCATTGGCCTTCCTTCAGGAAGGGCCCTTCGACCTGGTGCTCCTCGACCTCAAGCTGCCGGACTTCTCCGGTTTGGAAGTTCTAAAGACAATCAAGAAATCCGATCCTGATCTGCTGGTCATCATAATGACCGGATACGCTTCGGTCGAATCTGCTGTGGAGGCCCTGAAAATGGGGGCTTACGACTACATCAAAAAGCCGTTCAAGGCCGATGTCATTAAGCTCATTGTAAGACTCGCGCTTGAAACGCAGAGCTTGAAGCGTGAAGTTCGGTCGCTCAAAAAGCAGCATGAGGGAGCCTCGGGCAACCGGCCCTTTATTGCCCAAAGCCCCGCGATGAAGGAAGTGCTCCGGCAGGTCCGGGAGGTTGCCAGGCACGCCGAGACCACGGTTCTGATCACGGGAGAAACAGGGACCGGAAAAGACCTTATAGCCCGAACCATTCATAACCTGAGTCCAAGAGCCAACAGGCCGTTTATCGAAGTCAACTGCGCCGCGCTGCCCCATAACCTTATGGAAAGCGAGCTGTTCGGCTATGAGAGCGGCGCATTTACCGGCGCACGAGACAGAAAAATCGGGCTATTCGAAGCGGCCGGCGCAGGGACCGTTTTTCTCGACGAGATGGGGGAAATCGAACTCGGATTGCAGGCAAAACTGCTTCGAGTCCCCGAGGATAAAAAAGATCCGCAGGCTGGGGGGCACGAACTCCACGAGATCGATATCCGTATCATTGCAGCCACCAACCAGGACTTGCGCGAAGCTATCAAAGCAGGGCGGTTTCGGGAAGACCTCTTCTACAGGCTGCATATCGTCCCCATACATCTGCCGCCCCTGCGCGAGCGGCCCGAGGACGTCATCTCCCTTTCCAAATATTTTCTTTCGGAATATGCAAAGAAATTCTCCCGAAGCTTCAAGGGCCTGAGCAATGATTCCCAGGATCTTCTGCTCTCTTACCGGTGGCCCGGCAACGTCCGCGAATTGCGCCACGTAATTGAGCGGATCTGCATCATGCATGACTCACAGATGTTGCTTCCGCAACACCTGCCCAAAGAACTCACCCTTGATTCATTCGATTCCCCGGCTCCCTCCGGGATGCCTTTCCTCTTTGTGGCGCTAAA
>CAVRZU010000141.1:0-14185 GCA_963725365.1 uncultured delta proteobacterium
GCGAAACGGCGGCATGGTGCTTGCCGACAATGCCCTGTGGTACGGAAAGATTTTCGATCCGAAAGACGATGAAAGCCGGGCGATGGCGGAGTTCAACGAGTTGGTCAACTCGGACGCCCGCGCTGAAAAGCTCTTTCTCACCATCCGTGACGGCATCTACTTGATCAGGAAACTGTAAGGACAGTCGTCAGTCGTCAGATAAAGCAATTCCTCAATTCCTCAATTCCTCAATTCCTCAATTCCAAAAAATGATTATCACTTAAGTAGAAGATTAAAAATTCTTACGCCTCTAAGCAGGAGCTATTCTTATGCCCGGTAAAAACTTTGGCCCTTTGGCCGTCATTTTTATTGTTGCGGCGGCGGTCCTTCTTATCCCGGTGCTGATGCAGACCGGCGTTGCTTCGGCTCAGTGCTCATGGCAATGCTCATGGCAGAACTGCCTCTCCATAGTCAGAATGTTTGACAGCCCCGGCGACTACAAGTGGATGGGATCCTGGGACCCGCAATTTGACTACGACATGCAGAAACATTACTGCGGAGTAAACCTCAATGACTGCAATGCCCGCTGCGATCTCCAGTACAGTCGTCAGACATGCCGGCTCAGGTAAGACAGCCGGAGAGCGAGCGGAAAGTTGCACGGAAGTTACAGGTGAGCCGGTGAACAGGTGGCTTACCGGATTAAAAGGAGTCTTCCCATGAATGGCGCTAAAATCGGTCTTTTTGCCCTTATTTTGCTTCTCGGCGTAACATCGCCGGCTGCTGTCCATTTTGTCGATATTGCAGGGGCTTCCAGCGCAACTTCATTTGTGACAAATGTGCCCGTTGTCAGCCCCAATGATGGCTCTTACGGCTTCATGCGGGTGCAAGCCCGGGATAGCGGATCTGATTTAGACCGCTGCGACCGCTGCGACCTGCGTAACTGTGACCGCTGCGCCGCGCAGGATTATAGCCGCTGCCAACGATGCCCATCTGCCGGCGAATACCGATGCGACCTTTACAGCTGCGCCTGGACGCACAGTTACGGCTGTTCAAAATGCCCCTGACGGATATCGCATGATAGTATGGCCGCATTGTGCAGAAAATATGCACGCTTTGAAAAGCGATTAGCTGTTGAAATCCCTGTTTGTTCGTGGTATTTGACCATTCCGTGTAATTGCTGCTCAGGTGCCGGTCGTAAATTATTTCCAGGTTGCCGCGTTCCGGTTACGTCAATTTTGGGAATGAAATGGAATGCCCTGCCGCTCCTTCTCCGGCATACACTATCATCTGAGTTAACCCAAATCCCGCTGTTGCCGGGATTCGTACCTTAAAGGCCGGTTTTCCGCTTACGCGGGTCGGCCCCGAGTATAATATGGCCATTGAACAATACCTTCTCAAACACAAGAAAAGTCTTGCCGGGCAATGGTTTGATCTGTTGACCGGCACCTATCCGCTTGAAACTGTCCGGTTGCTCAAAAAGGAGACCAATCAATTCGCCAATCCGGTTGGACACGCCTTTTTGACAGCGATCGACGAGATACTCGATGAGTTCTTAGGTCAAAACAGCGCGGAGGCCATGTGGCCCCTGTTGGACAAGGTGATCAGGATCAGGGCGATCCAGGAATTTTCCCCGTCGAGTTCGCTGGTATTCATTTTCGATTTGAAAATGCTGGCCAGGAGGGTGCTCGAAGAGGAGTTGGCCGGTGGACTGATAGACCACGAAGAACTGTCCGATTTCGATCGGAAAGTGGAAGCATTGGCCCTGCTTGCCTTCGACGTCTACATGCGCTGTCGTGAGAATCTTTTCGAAGTTAGGATGACCGAACTAAAAAACAGGACGAACAGGCTCCTCAAACTGGTGGGCAACGAATAGTGAACAGTGGGCGAGATGAGCGCTCGTTCACCGTTTGTTCTTCACCGTGTTGCCGCTCACTGTCTGTGCCTGGTTTGCGGATAATTTCCAGTTGGCAGCGGCTTTTTTAGAGTTGACTGCTCGCTGTTCACTGTCTTTACAGGAGGTTTTGTAAATGGGCATAAGGTTTTCTCTAGTTGCAGTCGTTGCGCTCGTTTTGGCCGCTTTTCCTCGGGGTCAGCACAGCCGGACTCGATCACTTCTTTGGTGCAACCGTGCCGTCCATAGCTATTGTCGTCTTCCTGGGCGGCGTCATTTACAGGGTCCTCAAATGGGGGCGCTCACCCGTTCCCTTCCGCATTCCCACGACGGCCGGCCAGCAGAAGACTCTGAGCTGGATTCCCCAAAACAAGATTGACAATCCTTCAACCAAATTGCAGACCGTTGGCAGGATGGTCCTCGAGGTGCTTTTTTTCCGCTCTCTATTCAGGAACACCAAATTCGAGATGGAAAAAGGCCACAAGCTCTACTACCAGTGGGAGAAATGGCTCTGGCTCGCTTCTCTTGTCTTCCACTACTGCTTCCTGGTCATCCTGATCAGGCATTTGCGGTTTTTCACCGAACCGGTCCCCTTTTTCGTCCATAACATTGAAAGACTTGACGGGATTCTCCAGGTGGGTCTTCCCGGCATCTACCTCACCGATTTGTTTTTTATGCTGGCTGTCACCTACCTGCTGATCAGACGGCTTATCATCCCGCAGTTGCGCTATATGTCGCTTCCCCAGGATTATTTTCCTCTTTTTCTGCTCTTTGCCATCGGAACAACGGGCATTCTTACCCGCTATTTCACCAAGGTAGACCTGATCAAGGTGAAGCAGTTGGCGATGGGAATCATCTCCTTCCATCCGGTTGTCCCGGAAGGGATCGGAGTCATTTTTTTCATACATCTTTTCCTGGTGAGCACGCTTTTCATCTACTTTCCATTAAGCAAGCTGATGCACGCGGGCGGCATTTTTCTTAGCCCGACGCGCAATCTTCCCAACGACAGCCGATTCAAGCGTCACATAAATCCGTGGAACTATCCGGTTAAGGTTCATACTTACGCGGAGTATGAAGACCATTTCAGGGAAAAGATGGTCGAGGCCGGACTCCCCGTTGAAAAAGAATTGGATGAAGCTCCGGTTACAGCCCAAAACTTAACAGAGGGCTAGAGGCGGAAATCCGTCCTCCGTTCTCCGTCATCTGGTCAGGAGTTATACCAAAATGGCTAAGGTCCCCAAACCAAACGAACTGGTATTAGAACATGGATTTCCCCAAACGGGATGGATGGACACCCCGGCCGTTTTCAGGCCCGGCAACTTCAGCTATCCCGGAAAGGCGAAAAACCTTCAAGCCCTCGGGACTTCCGAACCCCAGGGAATGGTCGCCTCTCGATGAAGACTGGAAACTGCCCTCCAACTGGAAACAGATCATCCTGGAAGGCATGCGTGAGCGCCTTGACAAGTTCCGCTCCTTTAAGATTTTCATGGACATCTGCGTGCGCTGCGGCGCCTGTGCCGATAAGTGCCATTTCTATCTGGGTTCGGGCGACCCGAAGAACATGCCCGTCCTGAGGGCCGAACTGCTGAGGTCGGTCTATCGCAAGGATTTCTCACTGGCCGGCAGGATCATGGGAAAAATGGTGGGCGCTCGGGACCTCACCGAAGATGTCCTAAAAGAATGGTTCATGTACTTTTTCCAGTGCACGGAATGCCGCCGCTGTTCGCTTTTCTGCCCCTACGGCATCGATACGGCGGAGGTCACCATAATGGGCCGTGAACTTTTGAACCTGGTCGGATTGAACATCGACTGGGTCGTCGGGCCCGCTGCCAATTGCTTCAATAACGGAAACCACCTCGGGATTCAGCCGCACGCCTTCAAAGACATGATCGAGTTTTTCGTCGATGAAATCGAGGCTGTAAACGGGATCAGGTGCGAGCCTACTTTCAACCGCAAGGGCGCCGAGGTCCTCTTTATCACTCCTTCGGGCGACGTTTTTGCAGACCCCGGCACTTATACCCTCATGGGATATCTGATGCTCTTTCATCAGATCGGACTCGACTATACCTGGAGCACCTACGCCTCGGAGGGCGGAAACTTCGGTATGTTCACTTCCCACGAGGTGATGAAGCGCCTGAACGCCAAGATGTATGCGGAGGCCAAAAGGCTCGGCGTAAAGTACATCATCGGCGGCGAGTGCGGTCACATGTGGCGCGTTATAAACCAGTACATGGACACGATGAACGGGCCTGCGGACTTTCTCGAAGTGCCGGTGTCTCCCATGACGGGCACAAGGTTCGACAACGCCGCGACCACCAAGATGATACACATAGTCGAGTTTACCGCCGACCTGATAAAGAACGGCAAGCTCAAACTCGACCCGAGCCGAAACGACCACCTGGTCACGACTTACCATGATTCCTGCAACCCTGCGCGCGGCATGGGCTTTTTCGAAGAGCCTCGCTACGTGATCAAGAATGTTTGCAATAATTTCTACGAAATGCCGCCCAACACCATTCGGGAGCAGACTTTCTGCTGCGGTTCGGGGTCGGGCTTAAACAACGACGAATTCATGGAAATGAGAATGCGGGGCGGGCTGCCCAGGGCTAACGCGGTTCGCCACGTACACGACCTGCACGGTGTAAACACGCTTGCGACCATTTGCGCCATCGACCGCGCGGTGCTTACCGCCCTGATGGATTACTGGGTGCCCGACGTTACCGTGTACGGGGTTCACGAGCTGGTTGCCAACGCGCCTCGTGATGGACGGCGAAACCGAGAGGACCACCGATCTGCGCGGCGAGCCTCTGCCCGGAATGGAGGAGGATAGCGAGAATGAAGATGTATGATGGAAAATATATCCTTGCCGGTCTGATGGTATTCATCGTGCTGGCAACCTTCCCGGTATGGTTCACTCATGGCAAGGCCGCTCCGCCGCCTGAGCCCAAGCTCGATACCCCGGTCATCGCAAAGATGGCCAACAAGCAATGCGTTTTGCCAAAAGAAGAGATGATCACCGGGCATATGAAGCTTTTGAATGACTGGAGGACCCAGGTCGTCCGGGACGACAAGAGAATGTATGTGGCAAGCGACGGCAAGACCTATGAAATGAGCCTTCAGAACGAGTGTATGAAGTGTCACTCCAATAAGTCTCAGTTCTGCGATAAGTGCCATGACTACGCCGGGCTGCAGAAGGACGCTGATCCCTACTGCTGGAATTGCCACATCGCCCCGAAGGAGAACAAGTAATGGAAACCGGCAGAAGGAATTTTCTAAAAATCGGCGGCCTTTGTACGCTTGGACTGGGATCTTTGCGGTTAGTCGATGCGTTTGCCAAAACGGAAGAGCCCAAATTCGTCCTCAATGTGCAGGCACTTACCGCTAAGCGCTGGGCAATGGCCATCGATATGAAGAAGTGCTGGGAAAAAGGGCGTCCTGGCTGCAATGACTGCATGCTGGCCTGCCATTCGACCCATAACGTTCCGGACATCGGGACCGCCAAGAGAAGAGATCAAGTGGATCTGGGAAGAAAAGTATGAAAACGTCTTCCCTGAGCAGGAAAGTGGCATGGAACCCGAAGCGATAAGGGAAAAGCCTTTTATACTCTTGTGCAATCACTGCACAAATGCTCCCTGCACGAGGGTATGTCCCACCAAGGCCACCTTCAAAAGGGCTGACGGGATCACTGTGATGGATTACCACCGCTGCATCGGGTGCCGTTATTGCATGGCCGCTTGTCCCTACAGCGCCAGGAGCTTTAATTTCAGAGACCCGCGCCCTTTTATAAAAACGGAACTAAATCCCACCTTCCCGACCAGGGACCGTGGGGTTGTGGAGAAGTGCAACTTCTGCGAAGAGAGGCTCGCAGCCGGAAAACTTCCGGCCTGTGTAGAGGCGTGCAAGTGCAAGGCCCTCTGCTTCGGCGATCTTGAAGATCCTAAATCCGAAGTTCGAAAAGTTCTTGCTTCGCAATTTTCAATAAGGCGCAAACCCGAGCTGGGGACCGAACCCGGCGTTTACTACTTAGTTTAAGGAAGCGTGAAGCAAGAATCGGGAAGCGGAAGGTAACCCCCCTGCTCCCTGCTCCTTGCTCTTTGCTCCCGATCTTAAGGGGTGGGATATGCTTGAAAGAGCACTTACTGGAAGCACAAGATACAAAAAGCTGCTTGGAGTCCTGCTCGTCTTCATGGGGCTCGGTTTTGCGGCTTACCTCAACCAGTGGAACCGGGGTCTTTCGATTACCGGCCTCAGCAGGGACGTTTCCTGGGGAATCTACATCGCCCAGTTTACCTTTCTGGTCGGCGTGGCCGCCTCTGCGGTCATGGTCGTACTTCCCTATTACCTGCACGACATCAAGGCGTTCGGCAAAATAACAATTCTGGGCGAATTCCTGGCCATAGCTTCCTGCACCATGTGCCTGATGTTTGTCATTGCCGATCTCGGCAAGCCGATGCGCCTGTTGAACATCTTGATCTATCCAACGCCCAATTCGATTCTTTTTTGGGACATGATCGTCTTGAACGGATACCTGCTGCTGAACCTGCTTATCGGCTGGAACGTCCTAGAGGCCGAACGCAAGGGGACTCATTATCCTAAATGGATAAAACCCCTCATCTACCTCTCCATCCCCTGGGCGGTCAGCATTCACACTGTTACGGCCTTCCTCTACGCCGGTCTCCCGGGAAGGCCCTTCTGGCTCACAGCCATCATGGCCGCGCGCTTTCTCGCCTCGGCCTTCTGTTCCGGCCCCGCCCTTCTGATAATGCTTGCATACCTGGTTAAAAAGTACTCGAAGTTCGATCCGGGCAAGGAAGCAATAGACAAGCTGACAACCATCATGACTTACGCCATGCTGATAAGCGTTTTCTTCGTCATCCTGGAGTTCTTTACGGCATTTTACAGCAACATCCCGGGTGAGATGGCCTCGCTCAAGTACCTCTTCGTCGGTCTTGACGGCCACAAAAACCTGGTGCCGTTCATGTGGCTCTTTGCCATACTGGCCGTAAGCGGGGTGGTGCTGCTCTTGAATCCGAATGTGCGCAAGAATGAAAAGATGCTCCTCGCCGCATGCGCCTGCGTATTCTTTTCCATGTACCTCGATAAAGGCGTAGGGCTGATCGTGGCCGGTTTTATTCCAAATCCGCTCGGCCAGATTCGCGAATACGCCCCGAGCCTTCTCGAGATTATGATCGCTCTCGGGATCTGGGCAACCGGTTTCTTCATCTTGACCGTGCTCTATAAAATTGCCATCTCGGTAAAGGAAGAAGTCGCGTAGAAGAGTGATTTTAGTGACCGCTGACACATAAATAGAGCGCAGAGTGTCAAAACCCTGCTGACGTCTAAATGAGATGCAAAAAAGCCCGCACCGTTTTGTGCGGGCTTTTTTATGCCCTCAAAGAGCTATATGGATTGAAGACCATCAGCAGGCTCCTTATTTTAGTCTTTGTGGCGTTCGCAAGACGCAGAATAATTACGATGAACCTTTGCAGGCTTTGGAGAAAACCTATGCCGACTTTTGAGTACGATACAAAGAAAATCCAAGTTGATGAGGAAGGTTATCTGGTAAACTTTGAGGATTGGGACGAAACAGTGGCCTGTGCCCTGGCCGAAAGAGAAGGAGTCGGCAAGGAGTGCCCACTGGTGAAGGAGCAAATCGAAATACTGAAATTTATCCGGGACTATTATAAAAAGTTCAACTCTGTCCCAGTCGTCCGGGCTGTCTGCACCAATGTGCATCAACCCAGGAATTGCGAATACATTGAATTTCCTGATCCCAGAATTACTTCCAAAATCGCCGGAATTCCCAAACTCGTTACCGGCTATGAATTAATGTAACCTTGGGATATCAACTCGGGAAAAGGAGACGGGAATGGAATCCTAGTGTTGCGTTTCACAAATGCAACACTAGGTGTGCGGGGTCAATATATTAATTTCTGTTCCATTTTTGCTGGAGAGCCTTGACCTCTTCAACAAGGTCCTTGCCGCCGGGTCCCAGGATGCACTTGTACGGGACGCAGGCATTGTTCCAGAATCCACTTTTGCGCTCTTTTGCAAAGCCCTTGAAGAAGCCGTCAACCGAGCCGTATGTTTCTTTTACCACTTCGTTAAGGGCAAGCCGCTCATCATGGAGCTGTTCGCATTTTTCAAAGAACTTCACCATTAGTTGATTATTTGGAGTCTCTTTATTGCCCTGGACAAAATAGACCCAGAAGGGCATCGCCGTATAATCCGCCTCGTAAAGGTCCATTGAGGTATCCTTGAACAGAGTACACACTTTGCAGTCAAGGCTGACTCTGCCCCATACAAAGGCCTCGGACCAAGCCGCAGTACCCTCTGTGAACCACCGGTAAGGTGTTTTAGGATTCCACCTGATTCTATAACCGTATGCGTATTGCAATTTATGGAACAATTCGTGTGCCGAGGTAGGCTTCCGGATAGTCGGGTTGTTTACCCAGGCAGCCGAACCGAACTGAATCGGCCCATCCGGAGGGTCGGAAACTCCATAGCAGTCATTGTCCCAAAAAACCACCTCCATCTTGTTCTTGCCGGGGGCGGTATAGGGGTGTCTTCCGAACAGCTCCGTATATTTGGCCCATGCGGTCTCGAGGTATCCGGCAGTATCCTTAATGATTTGAGGATCGCTGATGTTGTCCCCCGAACGCCTGCTCTTGTTTGTCCATTTGAGAATGAAGTGGTCAGTTTCATAGCGGTTCTCAAAGGAAGGCATGTCACTGTCAACGATGCTCTCCCGGGCGTGGACAACCACGACAGGGAGCAAACCGGTTAACGCGGCCATATTTATGGCAACAAAAAGGAGGATCGCTGCTCGCAGCCTATGAACTTTCATGATTGGCGGCTCCATAAGGAGTTAACTTCAAACCAGTGATATTTTAAACGGTTGGCCAGAGGAAGACAATGATAATCTACGATAAACCGGTTGCTTATGTTGAAGATGATATTAATTATCGACCGACGGCATATCATTTCGGCACGCATATTTACGATCGTGATTAATTTAAATAACGGGAAACACAGTGGCGAGGAGCAGGGAGCAAGAAGAACGTGTTTCTTCCCGCTTCACGCTCCGTGCTTCTTGCTTCACCCTAACGGAGGTAATCTCATGGCCTGCAAAGCTATAATGAGTTTTTTGGCGATCGTTTTGATTGCAACATCAGCCTGGGCGGGTGGGGGAGGAGGAGGCGCGGGAGGCGCCGGGGTGGGAGTCCCCATTGACCTTCTCATGCCTGGTCCGCCCCGGGACGTCACGGCAACCCCCGGCAGCGGCATGGCTACTGTCAGCTTCAAGCCGCCCAAAACGGATGGAGGAAGCCCCATAACCGCCTATACGGTGACATCGCATCCCGGAGGCATTAAGGCCCAAGGCGCCAAAAGCCCTTTGACACTTAAAGGACTGACTGACGGAAAGACCTACACGTTTACTGCGAAGGCTTCCAATTCGGTCGGGACAGGGCTTGATTCACAGCCCTCCAACGAGGTGACGCCGGGTAGGCAATAAAAGACGGCATCCCCTGCACGCGCAGACGCAAAGCGCCGGGTTCTTGTTTTGTATATAGCAGTTTAAGCTTCCCATTCGTGGACTAAATGCTGCGCACGATTCGGCAGGATCGCGCAAAACTTCCTGCACTCCGCCCGAGGTGGAGTTTTTCGTCCATCCGCAATTTGTAATCGAAGTTACTTCGCTCTGCACTCCTTAAGCGTTCACCTCACAGGCTCAGAAACCATTTCACCACAGACCATCATGTCCGTACAGGACACCCCAGCCCCCAAACCGCAGCTTTTATTCGTTCTTTATATAATTTTATATATTTTCGTATATTATAATTTTATAATGTTATTTAAATATTTTTTACGGTTATTGATATTTTTAATTGACATAAGTACTTTTTAATATTTAAAGATAATTGCTGATAACTGACAAAATTCGGAGTCCAAACATGGCGATAGATCTTCGGAAGATCGATCCTGAGCTTATCTATTCATTAAAAGAGGCCGCGCAGATGCTTGGGCTCTCCTATGGGACCGTGCTCAAGCTCAAGAAGGACTCCAGGTTGAAGTGGCTCAAAATGGGCGGGAATTACTTCGTACAGGGCAAAGATCTTTTGGAATATATAGGCAAGGGAATCCGGGAAGGAGGACCCGTAGGCAAGGAAAACGGTTAACCCGGATGAATCGGCCGGCTGTTTTCAAATTACGGAGCAGGAAGCATGGAGGGGAAAGCAGGTGCCCCTTGGGTTTTTTCGCGCTTCACGCAACTTGCTGCTCGCTTGATTTTGGCCGGCATCAACGGCTGCTTCAGCCACATTTCCGATTCGACAAACGGATCATCTCAACGGAAAGGAGGGCGTAAAACAGGAATCTGAGCTCTATGGGGTATTTCTTAGCATCTTTCAAAGGGGCAATTACGAGGATTCGGAGAGCGAATAAGGAGGAGGAGATCAAGATGCAAAAAATCCTATGTGCGAGCGGTATTTTATTCCTTTTTTGCATTGGACTGTTCATCAAAGATGCAGAGGCCATTCCGGTGTTTGCCAGGAAGTACAAGACAACATGCGTGACTTGTCATGCCCCGTTTCCAAAGTTGTCTGCATTCGGGGAGGCGTTCAGGCTAAACGGATACAAGATCCCGGGCGGCGCCGATGAGATCTATGTCAAACAGGAACCACTCAGCCTGGGTGCGGAGGCGTACAAGCAAATTTTTCCGAACTCAATTTGGCCGTCTTCACTGTCGGAAGCACCGCCTGTTTCTTTCAATGTCATAGGGGATGTGCTGGTGGACCCTACCGGCACGCATAAGAACAGCACTGAATTCGATTTTCAGAACGAGATCGATATTCATTCGGCAGGCACTTTTGGAGATCACTTATCATATTGGGCGGAAGTTGTATTCACCCCCGTGTCACCCGCCAACTCAGAGGTCGCGGCGGTAACAACCAACGGGGCATGGTTGATGTATCAGGACATCGCCCCCGAGTGGTTCGGCACAAATCATTTCAATCTCAAGGCGGGCGATCTCGGCCATTTGGAAATTTCACTGCCCAATATCAGGTGGGACAACACATTCCAGGCAACCGACTATTTGTATGCCACCGATCTTAATTTAAACACCGAGCCCGGCTTTGAAGTAAACGGGTTCGGCAGGAGTTGGAGATATGCTTTAGGCATCACCAAAAGCGACTTCAATAACAGCGACAGAGACTACCACGCCCAGCTTAACTTCAAAATCGGCGGGCTTGGTTTTGACGGTTCAGGCGGCCAGACTGAAGAAGGGGGGATTAAGACCTCCCCGGCAGGCTATTGGCGAGACGATTCGATCATGTTCGGTGGCTTCTGGTACAGGACTTACGACACTAACACCAACGTCGCCGACAATCCTACTAATGCTTTCGATCGTTTAGGCGGCGATATTCGTTGGAG
The DNA here is from genome assembly GCA_963725365.1 of uncultured delta proteobacterium. Lineage (GTDB taxonomy): Bacteria > Desulfobacterota > Syntrophobacteria > Syntrophobacterales > Syntrophobacteraceae > SbD1. Next base: position 11,306 of record CAVRZU010000141.1, read on the forward strand.
TTGCGGAGATTTTTCCCTAGCCGGTGGTTTCACGAGGGGTCTGCGAAACGACTACCTTATACCTTCATTATTTTCCTCCTCCTTCATCGATCTTGGTCCCCCTCCCTTAATTCCTAATGCCGAGCAGGCTTTGTTCCCTACGCTGCTAATCAATGAGAACATCTGGACCGTTGACGCCCAGTATTTCGTTTATCCCTGGCTGGTGCCATACGCACGATATGAACTGGTCGATGTTACCAATGCCGACGGTCTGAACAGAAATCGAATCGTCGTGGGCGTGACTGCGCTGGTCGTAGCAAATGTCAGGTTAAATTTTGAGGGCAAGTACTATTTCGTAAATCAGCCCCTGAACATACCGGGTGCAGTCCCGGCGGATATGGACTCGAACCAGGTGGATGTGAGGCTGCAGTTTGCGTTCTGAGAGGCGAATGCCTTGTACGGATTGGAAAACATCCGGCAATGGTTGACGCCGAGCGGTGCATCCATTAGGTTAAGCCACAGAGGAGGTACAACTATGAATAAGGTATTGAAGCAGTCGTCGCTTTTGTTTGCAGTCTCCGCCGTTATCTTTGCTTTCTTTGCAGCGGGAGTTATCTCCAGCGGGCAAGATGCTTCGGCTCAGCAGAGCGGGGGGACGATAAAGGGTAAGGTCAATTCGCCATGGGTGTCTCGATACCCGGCGATGGTATATGTAGACAAAGTTCCAGGGAATTTTCCTCCTCCGAAGCAAAACCCGCATATGATTCAAAAAGGCCTTGTCTTCGATCCGCATGTCATGGGGGTCTTGGATGGCTCTACGGTAGATTTTACCAATGATGACACCGTGGCCCATAACGTTTCTTCTCCTCCTGGATCAGCCAAGGTTTTCAATCTCGGATTGTATCGGGTGGGGGTCACCAAGACCGTGACGTTCGACAAGCTCGGCGAGGTCCCTCTGCTTTGCAGCGTTCATCCCGAGATGTCCGCGTTTATTCTCGTTTTGCAAAGTCCCTATTTTACCCTGACGGATAAGTCCGGAAATTTCGAGATCAAGGATGTGCCTCCGGGCAGTTATCAACTCAAGGCCTGGGACGAAAAACTCAAGGAAGTATCGCAGAGCGTGGTGGTCGAATCGGGAAAAACTGCAACGGTAGAATTTAAAGACTTACAGAAACGATAAGCTCCTTTCTTGCAATAGATCTATACGATCTGCCGGCATTCTGTTTGTGCCACGGTCTGCCGCCGGTTCTGCAATCGCGTAGCTTTAGCGGGCTATCTGCCCGATGCTCCAAATACAGAAACCATCCGATAAGCGAATAACGGAGGCTCTATCGCCTTATGGCCGCAAAGAAGCAAATAAGCATATGGCTGTTGGCCGCCTCGATCGCCGTCTCATCCAACTCGATGTGCGCTGCGGACGAGGTCGTCTTTAAGAATCAGGGCTCAAAACAGATCGGCGCCGTTGTGGAGGAAAATGAACAGGGTGTGACGATCTTTTTCCCAAAGAGTCCATCAAGTCCATTACCCGCAAAGAAGGAGGCCCGAAACCTCCTCCCAGCACGGTCATCCTGGAGGATAACGGCGGCGCATATATAACGATGAAGATACCGCGCCAGAGGCTTGAGGCTGCTTCACCCGATACTTTGTCAGCTGTGGAACCGGCCGGGCAGGAACCATCGCCTTCCGGCTCTCAACTGGCCGAGAAGGTCCAACAGCTCGAAATGAAGCTGGACAACATTGAGAAGGCTGGGGCTTCACCACCCCCGGCACCGCCCCGAACATGGGGACAACTCATGAAGCGTTGCTCAAGGAGGAGTATGGCGGTGTGGAAGGCGTCATTTTATGGAATGGAAAACCGCTCAAAAACGCCAGGGTAAAGATCGTCATGGATAAGTACACCGGCTTCTCGGCGGCTACCGTGAAGAGAGTGTTCGGCGTTAAGGGCGATGAGAAGTCTTCCGGGATTGATGCGATCGCAATTGATACGCAGACCGACTCCAACGGACACTACTCTATTGAACAGGCACCCCCCGGCTTCTACACATTATTTTGGGAACCTGACGCACAAACCGGATGGGTTCGGCGCCTTCGAGAAGACTCCGACCTTGAAATAGTGCCGGGGAAACTTATAGTTCTCAATATTCCCGAAAAGAAAAAGAAGATGTAGGATCTGTCATATGGCTGACGATCGGGAAAAGTACAGTTTCATAAAAGAGATGCTCATCGCCTTCATAGGAGGCGGGACACTGGGACTTTTGGTGCTGGTTGCCGCAATAGCCCTGGTCGAGCATCTCAAGAGATGACTTTCGGGTTGGGGTTTAAAGGATATCGATTCGAAGTCGCGTTCAAGGGCGGGCGGGGATAAACCCCGCCCCTACGTCATTGGCGCGTTACGCTCCGGGGAGGGCTTTATGCCCTCCCGAAGCACCCGATTTGAACGCAGCTCCGTATGAAATCCGCACCTGACCTCTCCTATCGTTTCTAAGGGGGAGGATTTTCTTGCCGCCGCCGAAGGCAGCGGCGAACCCGGCTGGCGGTCCCACCGCCCTCCCATCGGTAACAGGAGGATATTCGATTGGCTTCAGATCAGCTCACAAGACGGAAATTTCTCAGTCGTGTGCGTTAGCTTGCAACATTTGGAACGGTTGGCGGACTGACGGCGGCTTCCGGCCGGTACTTGTTCCCCAACGTCCTCTATGAGCCACCCGCGGAGTTCAAGATCGCGCCTCCCGAGGAATATCCCGAGGGTGTGACTTATGTTTCAGCCACACGAATCTTCGTGGTAAGACAGCAAAACCTCATCAGGGTTGTCTCCGGCGTGTGCACGCATATTGGCTGTACGGTGCGTTGGGTCGAGGAGCACAATCGATGGGAGTGCCCCTGTCATGGAAGTATTTTTAA